>JABGWC010000286.1 GCA_018645765.1 Gammaproteobacteria bacterium
ACACAATTTGCCTGCCGATCTCATCACGCAATTTGAACAAAAAGTTGGTGATTTACTCACCCTCGATGGCCAAGCAAACCTCGTAGCGGCGCACTACGCTCAACAAAACGCAGTTAAAGATCAAACGCCCCAATTGATTTCGGGACTGCGGCGATATAATGATCTCGACCCTAATAAAGTCGGTGATATGAAGCTCAGGCAAGAATTGCGCCGGAGAAGAATCTTAGCTGGCGTTTATCGCGATGAGGCGCTTTGGTCGCAAGCCCCTCAAACCTTTACCGTGGCTTTAAGCGAAGACTTCCTTCCGATTGCAGAGGCGGCACAATCGGAATTCGGCGGCTATACCGATAATTTTGAGCCCGTGATCGGCGCACCTTTTCGCTTCAACCTTGATCAACTCAAGCAGGCGCTGCCAACGCGATATCGAAAATTAGCGCGTTTAGAGACCCTAGAAGTACAGATGACGGTGGACATCACAGCGGAAGGCAAACCGACCAATATCCGCTTTGAAGATCGCTACCCACGCCAAGTTCGAGAACTCATGAAACAGGTTTTCAAAGTTGCGCGGTTTAAGCCGGCGATTCACGATGGATTGCCCGTTGAAACGTTGGACCTGCCCTTCGTGCAGCGGTTTAAAAGCGCTGACAGTCAAACCGAGGCGGAGGTGTAAGCATGCGCCCGATTCTCTTAACGCTGCTCATCCTCAGTGCATGCTTGGCCAAAGCCGCCCCGGACCCGATCCTCACCCTGCTTTACAATACCGATGATTTGAACTTCTTAGAAAGCAAATCCAATAACGCAGCCTTGAACGCAACGCCTAATCTCTCTCAAGACCGAGCTCGAAGCCTTGCCGCGGACCTAAATGCAAGCCTTGCCAGTGCTGATCCCGAAGACCCCATTTATCTGGCCAAGCGACTGGCAAATGTCGGTATCCTCCAAACTTATGCAGGCGATCTGACGGAAGGCGATCAATCCTTGCGCGCAGCGCTGTCCTATTTCAATCAAAATCAAAGCTTGTTCGACGCCCGATTACCCCAACTGCTCTCCGCTATTGGAATCAATGGTTTTCTGCGCGAGGACTATGACGCTGCAGAGGATCATTTTCGATGGAGCCAGAACATTCAGCACCGCAGCGATGGCTTGTTCACGGCGGAGCAAACAACCAACCTCAATTGGCTCACGCGCACCTATCTCATTACCGATCAGACCGATGCGGCCGACATTGCACAGCGATACGTGCTGAGTATTGCCGAAAAAGTCCTCCCTGCCGGAAGTCCAGCGCTCAGCCAGGTCAAAGTTGGCATTGGGGCTTATCTCGGCCAACGGGCCAAAACAATCTCGCCTTTTGCCGAAGACCTAGACCGTCTGCTCAGACAAACCTTATTTAATGATGCTATCGACCTACTCGACCAAGCTATTTTGGAAACAACGACAGCCGAGGGACCCTACAGCGGTAATTTAATTGATGCCCTGGAAACAAAAGCTCGGGTTTACAGCTGGCGAGGCAGTAGTCGTCAATTACAAGAGCAAGCCTTGGAGCAAATCCTAACCGTTGTTCAGAATCAGACTGTGGTCAACGCCGAGACCCTAACCCAGGCGTGGATGGCCTTAGCCGATGGTTATATCCTAACCGGTAACCGAAAAGCGCTGACGGCCTACCGCTCGGCTTGGCTCGCCGCCAACCCCGCGTCACCCCCTATTGAGGACGGCGCGCTGGTCGCCGAGGCCGAGGCCTTGGACGACCCACAACCCAAAAGCAGCTCGCTCCCAACGACAAGCCTCACCGATCCCGTCCTGCTCTGGCCCGACGCTTATCAGCCTATTTATTTTAGTGCCGTTGATGGCCCCGACTCGACGGCGTCCGATACGGAATATGCCGTAGACTTAAGGTTTAGGATCTCGACCGAGGGGCGAGCCAGGCGGATCAAAGTGTTAAATGAAAACGTGCCCAATCGAGAGGTGCGCTGGACCCGAACCATGGTTCTGAACAGTCGCTTTCGCCCAGCGTTGCGCGACGGCATCCCTGAGGAAGTTGACTTCTCCCTGCGCCAAGTCTTCATTCCTAGGCCCGACAAAGCGGCGGCGATTGACGCTAATCGTTCAACCACCGACGCCTCCGAGACCGACCTCGGCCCAACCCCTGAATCCCCGCCGGTCGGGGAGCCCAGTCGAACTCCGTCGAACTCCTGACGTTGACAACATCGACCTGCCTAATCGTCAACCCCTGTTATAAACACCCGCAATTGCGCCGCGAGACCTTTGCATGCCGCATTACCTGGCCGAGCCAAGATCGGAATGGGCAAAACCAGTCCCGCTAAATAACTCGTACCATTGGCGTCTGCGCTGATTTGCCCCGAAGCACTCAAATTCTTCAAATCCCAAATAGAGGCTTCATACGAAGCGTCTTGTTCCCAATAGCTCATACCAAAGCAGCCGCCACCAAACGTGCTCACCGCACAACTCATAGACCCGCCTTTATCGACCGTCACGGTATCGCCTTCAATCCAGGCCAAATAGCGAATACTCGATTGGTCGATTTGCGCTTGAACACCCGCTTCAGCAAATAAACGCCCAAGATCATTAGCGTTGGTTGGCGCCGTTCGCGCTTCAAACCAGGGATACAGGTCATCTTTAAACTGATCTTCCGAGACCAACCGAATCGGATTACTGCCTTGACTCAAAATATCCGCCAAACAATCCGTGAAGCTTTCTTCGGTTTCACGATCGTTATAGGTCGCGCGGCCAAGGATCACCATCGCCTCGCCAGTACCCAGAACAGCATTGGTTTGACGGGACTGTTCAACTCGAGTTGTGGCACATCCGCCGAGCAGGAGTAACAGAACAACTGGAACAAGACCAAAAGCGCCCGTAACGCGCCGCGCTGCCACCCTCAACCCAGCTTTCCAGCTCATCGCCAAAACGTCTATCTTTCGGTGAAGCGTCGCCGCACGTCCAAAATCAGATACACATTTCCAACTATACCGTCTGTTACATAATCGGTTTTGGATCATTCTTGACTCCAACTGAATCCAACCAAGTCTGGACATTGCGCCGCTTTGGCCACTCCAACGCAACCCGCGCACCGGCATCCCGAATCG
>JABGWC010000063.1 GCA_018645765.1 Gammaproteobacteria bacterium
CATTGGTGTAGCCATTGCCGCCCAGAATTTGAATGGCCTGAAGCGCCATTTGCGTGGCTTTTTCAGCGGTGTACAAAATAACCGCGGCCGCATCCTTTCGCGTTGCTTCCCCTCGATCGCAGGCTTTCGCCACCGCATACAAATAAGCACGGCAGGCGCCCAAATCAGCATACATGTCGGCTACTTTGCCTTGAATAAACTGAAACTCGCCAATGGCCTGGCCGAATTGTTGGCGCTCATGGGTATAGGGCAGTGCGAGGTCCAAGCAGGCCTGCATAATGCCAACGGGGCCGGCGGCCAGGACGGTTCGTTCAAAATCTAAACCGCTCATGAGTACCGCGGTGCCGCCGTCGAGTTGGCCAAGAATATTGACCTTTGGGATCAGGGCATTGTCGAAAATAAGCTCGCAGGTATTCGAGCCTCGCATACCAAGCTTGTCGAGTTTGGTGTTGCGGCTAAAGCCTTGGGTGTCGCGATCGACGATAAACGCAGTAATGCCGCCGGCGCCCGCCGCTGGGTCGGTTTTGGCGTAGATAACATAAATCTGGGCGTCCGGTCCGTTGGTAATCCACATTTTATTGCCGGTGAGCCGAAAGTGATCGCCGTCTGCTTCAGCCTTTAATTGCATGCTGACAACGTCCGAGCCAGCGTTGGGTTCTGACATTGCTAGCGCGCCGACATGCTCGCCGCTACAAAGCTTGGGCAGGTAATGTTGTTTTTGCGCGTCGGTGCCACAGCGATAAATTTGGTTCACGCAGAGATTCGAGTGCGCGCCATAGCTCAACCCAACCGAGGCCGAGGCACGACTGATCTCTTCCACGGCAATGCTTTGGGCGAGATAGCCAAGGCCTGTGCCGCCGTAGGCTTCCTCAACGGTGATGCCCAGCAACCCCATATCCCCAAGTTTTCGCCAAAGGTCCTGGGGAAAACTATTGGTGGCATCAATCTCTTGCGCGCGTGGTGCGATCTCTGCCTGGGCAAAAGCATGAATGGCCTCACGCTGTAGGTCGATGTCCGCGCCAAGATCAAAGTTCAACGAAGGGTAGTGGGTGATCATCGGATTGGGTCCTAGTATTGAGCATCAGTCGAAAGGGCCCGCTCAGGGCTTGGTGTGTTTAGGATAACCCAATTTAAGCTGGGTGTTTCATTGGGCCCCTAGCCCTATCACGAATCCTTACTGTCTGTTGCCTTTCCAGAAGCCTGAATGAGGCGGGTGCTAGCAAGTCGGTTTTGCTTTGGGTCCTGCGGGTTGGTGATTGAATTAAAGATTACGGAACGACCAGCGGGCGCAATCTGGCCGCAACTGAATCGCGTCGGCATACTGTGCGGCATTGGTTTCATCAGGAGTCTGTTTGTACGCTCGCTGGCCTTTGACCCGGCGGGCTCGTGGCCTTGGCTTGCAACCGGCTTGGTATTTTGCTGCGCGCAGTGGCCTTGGTGATCGGCGGCAATTGGCGCCTATTGTTTAGTGCGGATTTCGAGCCCGACGGCCGGCCCTGCACACTTGGAAGAGGGCGCGCATTCGGCGCTGTGTCGCGCCGACGCTAACCGTTCAAGGGCGGCTCTGGCTCTCGGCGCCAAGCCGTTGGGCAGACATTAAGGCGTCCGAAAACGTTGTGACCTTTGCCTCGCGTAATTCTGGACTCCAGTGCTGCCACATATCAGCAGGCGTTGGCTCACAACGCAGGGCATCTAACGCAATGTGGTTGTAATCGAATAGCAGGGCTTGCCGAATACTCGCCTGATAGCCTTTGTGATGCCCCGCCATGTGGCCCAAACGATGGTGCCAAAGAATGATATCCCCTTGACCTCCCCACACATCAACGGGGTCGGTGTCGGTTTCTACGGCCTTCACCTCATCAAGATAGAGCGCCGGATGCCAGATGCCCTTGTGACTCGGCAGATGATCATAAAATGGAATTCTGGTTTGGTCATAGGGCATCGGAAACAACGGGTAAAATCGCTGATGACTGCCAGGCCAAACTTTAAATGCGCCGCTCTCGGGCGGGCAATCTTCCAGTAAGCACACACAGCTGAAATGAAACGGATGCCCGTCTGTGTGCAGACTGTCTTGGGCATCCTTAAGACGGGGGTTCGGAAGGGTTGCATAGATGCCTCGAACGCCCTCCGTGTCCTGCGGATCAACCGGCCCCCCTGGCCAAGCGGGGCCTCTTGAGCCCATCGGCTGGCCGCCCGGGGTGGGCGCGCGAACATTACCGTTGCCTAAAAGCTGTTCGCCCCACTGCCAAAGTTGGGGGTGGGTCATGGCGTCGATTAAGGGCTGATCCGTTCCGAGCGCGCGGTATTGCCATTTGTCGTCTTGAACGAAGCTTAGGCTGTCGCTGGACCATTCGGATTTGGGGATCGGTCGATACGTTGCTGGGTCAAAGCGGTCAAGCGCGGCTGGGGCGCTTTGCCACATGAGATCGACGAGTTCATTGCAGGTCGCCGCGGCGAGTACTTTGGGCTTGATGAGGTAGCCAAACTGCTTAAAGAAAGCGAGCTCCTCGGTGGTTAACGGGGTGATGGTTGTGGTCTCTGCTGGAGTCATGGTTTGCTCTTGGTCTGTTGCCGGCGGCGCTTTTGGGAAAGCGCCTTGCCCTGTTTTAAACGGATCGTCATTGCACCGCGACCGGTTATGCAAGCCGGGTGCGGTTTAAAAGCGGTGGTTTTTATAGGTTTTACTGTAAAACAAGGCCGGTTCAAAGCGTTTTAAGGCTGGCGCCACGATGTTAAGCGTCGCCACGAAAACTTAGAGCGTCGTGACGAAAACATGGAAGGCCGTGACGAGAACATGGAGCGCTTCGAAGAAAACGTCAAAAGTTGCGATCGGCCCACGCAGCAGGCTTGACCGAAGTGCTTGTAAGGATGCTTCAGTTTGTCAAATAGGGTGGGCGAGATTGAAAAAAACGTCGGTAATGTTTCCAGTCAGATGATGCCAGCGCGAGTAATAAAAGCGATCGATTTGACAGCCAGGATCCCGTAAATTATGGAAGGTTAACCGTGCAAGCATAAAGGGTTCGAAGTCTGTGAACGAACCCTTAACTAAACCGCTGAGCCAGATGCTCAGCGGTTAATTCCCCTGACGACTATGAAGCGAGAATAGTATGAGCGAAGAAAAAGTCCTACTCCGAATTGAAGACAACGTGGCCGTTGTAACCTTGAATGCCCCAGAAGTGCTCAATGCCCTATCGGCCGAGATGGTCCGGCAGTTATCCGTTGCGGTATCTAAGGCGGCCAAAACCGAAGGCGTTCGCTGCTTGTTGATGAATGCGGCCGGCCGGGGTTTTTGTGCGGGGGCTAACCTGCAGGCGCGCGGTGCCGCAACAGACCTGCCACCCGCGGGCTCAGCGCTTGAAACCCACTACGCCCCACTGATGAATAAGTTGCGTAATTTATCCTTTCCGATCGTCACCGCGGTCAATGGCCCAGCTGCCGGCGTTGGTATGAGTTTGGCTTTAACAGGGGATATCGTAATGGCATCGGACACGGCTTACTTCTTACAAGCCTTTGCCAAAATCGGCTTGGTGCCGGATGGTGGCGCAACGTGGTACTTACCCCGCCTGATTGGCTGGGGCCGGGCGATGGAGCTTTCAATGTTGGCTGAGCGGTTGCCGGCGAGTGAGGCACTCAGTTGGGGGCTTGTCAATCGCGTGGTGCCGGAGGCCGAGTTGGAAGCGGCCTCAATGGCCATGGCGCAACGCCTCGCCTCTGGACCAAAGTCTTTGGGTTTAATCCGCAAAGCCTATTGGGCCAGTTGGGAAAATGATTTTAATAAACAAATGCAGCTCGAAGCAGATCTGCAAACCGAAGCCCATGCCTCCGCCGACAATCGCGAAGGGGTTGCGGCGTTTTTAGAAAAGCGTCCACCGGTATTTACGGGTGAATAATCGATATTGATTTTGAATTAATGGAATTTAACGACCGAGCCGTGTTTATTGGTCTACATTATTGAGGGCTTACGAGGGCGATCGTCTTAAAACGTAAAGCACCGCCCTCGTAAAGCACAAGAGGGACGCCCGCCGATTTGATTTTGTGCGCGTTGCTTGCGTCTCAGAGACAACGTTGATGACGGCGCGGCGCTTTAGAAAACGAAATGGCAGGATAATGGGTGAGGCTTTCGCATGAGTAAACGGTTTTGGTTGATTCTGGTGGGCACTCTTATCACGGCGCTGGTCACATCGCAGGTTGTGCTGCGTTCCGACACAATTGGGCTTGCGCTCATTGAGGTCGGTTTGCGCTCGCAAATGGTGTCGCAGCCGCTGCCTGCTGAGACCTTAACCGTCGTGGTGTGCGGCAGTGCCTCACCGCTGGGTAATTCGCCGGATCGCGCCCAAGCGTGTATTGCTGTTTTAACCGACAAACACTTTCTGCTGTTTGATGCCGGCTCTGGGTCACAGGTGCGATTGAACCAAGCGGGCTTGCCGCTGAATCGTTTGGAGGGCGTTTTTTTAACCCACTTACACTCGGATCACATCGCCGAAATCCCGGATGTTAATTTAACGCGGTGGGCGACGTCAGGCACAGCGCAGCCGCTGAAGGTTTACGGGCCCACGGGAGTTTCTCAAGTGGTCGACGGGTTTAACCAAGCGTTTGGGCTAGATCGTGATTACCGGGTTGCGCATCACGGTGAAGACTTTATGCCAATAACCGGTGGCCAAGCTGAGGCGGTGACGATTACGCCTGGCGTGGTTTTTTCTGAGGACGGCCTGACCGTCACGGCCTTTACCGTTGACCATCATCCGATTAATCCAGCCTTTGGTTACCGGGTAGATTATGGCGGTCGTAGTGTGGTGATCAGTGGCGATACCGTGAATACGCCGCGCTTGTGGGCTGCGGCAGAAGGGGCTGATTTGGTATTCCATGATGCCTTGGCGCGGCCCGTTTTAGAGGTGATGCACCAGGTCGCACTCGATGCTGGTCTGGATCGTAATGCCAAAATCGTTATGGATGTTACCGATTACCATGCAGGTCTTGAAGGTCTGCAGGCGAGCGCCGATGTCGCAGGCGTCCGTCGTTTAGTGCTGTATCACCTGGTGCCATCCCCGCCGAATGCGTTGGTGGCTGGCTTTTTTAAACGGGCAGTGGTGGCACCATCGATTATGGCGGAAGACTTAATGCGCTTTGAGTTGCCGCGAGATTCAGAGGTGATTCAGGGCCCCTAGCCTGATGCGTTGAACGTGAGGCGCTGACAAGTTAGCGGACTGTCTGATCCGCTGATTTACCGAGAGGAGCTGCAGATGGATATCGGTGTTTGTATCGCAAGTCATATTCAAGATGTGGACTATGCCGTGGCTGCTGAGGCGCAAGGCTTTAGCCATGCTTGGTTCGCGGACAGTCAAATGCTGTGGTCGGATTGCTATGCTTGCCTTGCGCTCGCGGCCAGTCGGACGCAAACCATCCGCCTCGGGACCGGCGTTGCGATATCCGGCACCCGGCCCGCACCGGTTAACGCGGCGTCCATTGCGACCATTAATGCCTTGGCGCCGGGCAGAACGTTCTTTGGTCTTGGCGCGGGTAATACGGCGATGCGCGTCATGGGCCTGCCGCCGCAACGGTTAAAAGATTTTGAGCAGTATTTAACCGTGGTTAAACCCTTGCTGCGGGGCGAGGAGGCCATGATGCCATCGCCTTTTGGCGACCGGCCTATTCGGCACATCATGCCGGAGCAGGGGTTTGTTAATTTCGATTCACCCATTCCCCTGTATGTCTCCGGGTTTGGTCCTAAGTCGCTGGCGCTCGCCGGCCGGTTTGGTGATGGCGCTGTTTTGTCCTTGCCGCATTCACAGGCCGCAATGCAGGGCATTTGGGCTGCGCTCTCGGCAGGTCAGGATGCCGAATTGGATCGGGATCGGTTTTACACCACTGCGCTCACGGCGATTGCGATACTGGAGCCGCAAGAGGCGGTTAATTCTGACCGAGTGGTGAATCTGTGCGGTGCGATGGCGATGGCATCCGTGCATTATGCCTATGATCAAGCGCGAAACTTTGGTCATCAGCCGCCGAATTTGTTTGCTGAGATCTGGGAAGACTATTGCGCGTTGTTGGCAACGTATCCAGAGGCGCGGCGCCATCAACGAATCCACCTCGGTCATAATTGCTGGGTGCTGCCCGAAGAATTACAGTTTCTAACCCCTGCCATCCTTCAGGGGACCTGTCTCATTGGGACTCAAGATCAGGTCTTGCAGCGCTTGTTCGAATTGGAGCAGGCGGGGTTGAAACAGGTGATGAATTTACCGAATTTTGACACGCGTTATGCCTCGATGGCGAGTCTGAGCGAAAAAATCATTCCCAACATGCCGCGTTTAGGTTGACTAAGAGAACGCAAGTGGTTTGGTCTGGCGGCGCTGGTTGATCCGTTTCCTGCAGGTTGCTCTGATGTTCAATTCGAGGCACCATTAAGGAACTTGCGAGTTGTGATCTTATTCTTAGCATTATGGATAAGCGGGCAATTGGCAGTGCGTCGCGGCATTTAGATTGTCCGTTGAATCGCCACACTATCTACAGATCGATTAGTTCGAGGGAGCCTCATGTCAGAAGCGTATAAACCACTAGACCCGGAAACCATGCCTAGATCACCGGGCATTACCTACCAACAATTGCTTGATCAGGACTCTCGACCCGTGCCCGATGTGCTGCGCTTGCAGTCGCCCAAGGATATGGGCTTGCAACGGTATTCGGTCAAGCGTTATACCAGCGCGGCCTGGCATGAACTCGAGGTAGAGCGGCTATGGAAAAAAGTGTGGCAGTTTACGTGTCGCGAAGAGGATATTCCGGAGCCCGGGGATCACTACCGATACGATATCGCGGGGATGTCCTTCCTGATCGTTCGCACCGAGACGGGCGAGCTCAAAGCCTATCCTAACGCTTGTTTGCATCGTGGTCGGATGCTGAAAGAATTTGATGGTAATGCGGCTGAACTTCGATGTCCGTTTCATGGCTTTTGCTGGAAATTGGATGGCCAGTTAAAAGATATCCCCGCAGATTGGGATTTTCCGCAAATCGACCAGAATGAATTTTCGCTACCTGAAATACCGTTGGCGGTTTGGGCGGGGTTTATTTTTATTAACCCCGATCAAGACTGTGATCCGTTTGATGCCTTTATCAAAGACCTTGCGGAGCAGTTTGAGCGTTGGAACCTTGGCGGCCTTTACAAACAAGCCCATGCGGCGAAGGTGATGCCGTGCAATTGGAAAATCGCGCAAGAAGCCTTTTGTGAAGCCTTTCATGTAAATGCCACACACCCGCAGATCATGCGCAGTATTGGCGATGTGAACAGCCAGGTCGATGTATGGGAAAATTGCTCGCGGGTGATTACGGCCGGCGGAACCCACAGTCCACTGCTGACGGATGTGAGTAACCCCGACCTAATCCGAGCGATGATGGATCTTGATCATGATGCTGAAGTTCCGGAGATTCCAGAAGGCGTTAGTTTAAGAACCTTTTTGGCTGATCGCAGTCGAGAGAATCTAAAGGCAATTGCGGGCGATCGCGCGGAGACTTATTGCGATGCTGAGCTAATGGACAGCCTTGATTACACCTTGTTCCCCAACTTCCATCCCTGGGGCGCGTTTAACGGCATCGTTTATCGGTTTCGGCCGAATGGCAATGACCATCGCTCGTCCATTATGGAATGCATGATGCTCGCGCCCTTTGAGGGGGAACGTCCTCCTGCAGCGCAGGTTCATTGGTTAAAAGAAGATGAGACCTGGTCCTCAGTCCTTGGCTTTTTAGGAAAGGTGTTTGATCAAGACTCGTTCAATATGCCGAAAGTTCAGCAGGGTCTTGAAGCCACCTACATGGATGGCATTGTCCTGTCGGGTTACCAAGAAAGTAAGGTGCGC
>JABGWC010000087.1 GCA_018645765.1 Gammaproteobacteria bacterium
ATGCGGAAATTCGAGTCATTGACGGCATCACCATCGAGTTTCAATTAACCATGGGCTCTGAGGCGCCAGCGGAGATGGTCTTTTATTTTCCGGACTACAAAGCATTATGCATGTCCGAGATCACGTCCCACCATTTACACAACATCTACACACCAAGGGGCGCGCAGGTTCGAGATGCCCTGGCTTGGTCCAATCAGATTCAAGAATCCATCGACCGCTTTGGTTCTCGTTTAGAGGTTGAATTCGCAAGCCATCACTGGCCAACCTGGGGTCAATCAGAGGCCGTGCAGTACCTTAAACAACAGCGAGACCTGTATCGATACATTCACGATCAAACCCTCAGGCTGGCAAACATGGGCTATGGGCCAGACGACATTGCCGAGGCTCTTGAGCTGCCGGCAAGTTTGGACCAAGAGTTTCACTGCCGAGACTATTACGGCACGGTCAAGCACAACGCCAAAGCCGTTTATGTAAAGTACCTTGGTTTCTTCGATGGCAACCCAGCTCATTTAAATCAGCATACCCCGAGACAGCGCGCCCTTCGCACCCTTGAATTTATGGGCGGTAGCGACGCCATTGTCGCCCGCTGCCAAGCATATTTTGAGGCCGGCGATTACCGCTGGGTTGCCGAGGTGCTCAATCACGTCGTAACAGTCGAGGTCGATCACTTACCTGCCAGAGCAATGCTCGCGGATGCTTATGAGCAAATGGGCTACCAAGCCGAATCCGGTCCCTGGCGAAACTTTTATCTCTGCGGCGCCCAGGAATTACGTTATGGGTTGCCCCAAGGCAGCCGGTACGGGCCGAGCGCAGGCATGGCCGAGGGCATGCCATTGGCCAATATTTTTGAAGCGATGGCCGTTAGGCTCAACGGTCCAAAAGCCGCCCGGCACCCAATGCGGATGAATTTAAAGCGCTCCGATGCCGGGCCCGTGCTCATCGAGATTGAGAATGGCGTTCTACATGCCCAGTTTGATCAAGTTGACGAAACCGCGCCCCTCACAATCGAAAGCACCGATGCCGCCTTCAAGGCGTTGATACTGGGCCTGAAAGACCCGATTGAGATGGTCACGCAGAGTGAGATACGCCTCATTGGAGATGCCCAAACGCTCGTAACCTTTCGCAGTCTGTTTGATCAGTTTGAGCGCCGTTTCCCAATCGTCACCCCAATGCCGGAGATTGAAAGCGATGCGAATTGATGCCGAGGTTCGATTCTGGCGTCGTTCGAACACGCCAGCGCGATTTCAGGAGACGCAGCTTTTAACCCAAGATTATCTCCCACAGCATCTGGAGCCGCATCTTATGGAGCACGGCTTCACAGGGTGTATCGCGGTTCTGGAGAATGAACTTGCTGCGCTGTCATCAATGGAACACGATACCTTGATCGCTTCGCGCCATATTTTAGGCCTCGTGCCAAGGCTACCAGAGCAGGATGGGTTGGCATCAACTCCGGAGCCAGGCGTCCTAGGCTATCACCTCTCGACTTTTACCGGCTCAAAGCAGCAATTGAAACAGCTCGATCGGTTATGTGACCTCGGGTTACCGCTCGCGGTCGACCTCGCCCGCACGCCCATTGCGCCCCTGCGCGATCTGATCGAGACAAAACCGTCCCTGCAGGTTATTTTAAATCACTACGGCAGACTCGAAGGGGGGCCTGGCAAATTTGAGACTGCGCTTGATTGTTGGCCAACGACCCTGCAGTGGCTGCAAGATCAGCCGCAAACGGTCATCACATTATCCGGACTGATCGATCCCAGCGACGCCGGCCAATTCGATGACTGGGACCTGCCCGAGGCCCACTTTAAGCCAAAGCTCGCCGATTTAATGGCGATTTTTGGGGAGGATAGAATATTGTTCAGTTCAAACTGGCCTATGGGTCTGATGACCGCGAGCTTCGAAGATACCCTTGATCTGCTGACCGCTTTAATCGAGGCCTTATCGCCCACGAGTTTGGCGAAAATCATGGGCCTCAATGCCGCCCGTTGCTATCGGATTGAATCCTAGCATGCGGATCGGACTACTCCACCCGGGCGCGATGGGCGCATCTGTCGGCGCGTGTTTCGCGGCATGCGGGCATCGAGTCAGTTGGGTCAACCACGCCAGAAGCTCGGCAACCCAAGCCAGAGCCGCCCGGGCGGGACTTCTGCCTTGCGCGGACCTTGCTGAGCTTACCCAAGGCGCGGATCTCATCATTAGCGTGTGCCCGCCTCATGCCGCAACTGAGGTTGCCCGTGACGTTGCGTCGACCGGGTATCAAGGCCAATACCTAGAGGCCAACGCCATTGCACCGTCGAAGCTATTAACCATTGACGCGCTTTTGTCCCGACACCAAATTCACTTAATGGATGGCAGCATCATCGGCGGACCCGTTTGGCCCAGTGAGGCCCCCGAAAGCCAAACCACTCTGCACCTGTCCGGTGCGGGTTCAGAAGCTATTGCGGACTTGTTAGCAGGCTCTCCGCTAAAAACCGCGGTCCTCTCAGATCAACCGGGCGATGCCAGCGCACTTAAAATGGTGTTTGCCGCGTTCAGCAAAGGCAGTGCTGCGCTAACAGCAGAGATTTTAAATGTCGCGGAGCAGTATGGTGTGCGCGCGCCCTTGAGCGAAGCGCTGGGCCAACAGACGATTGCGCAATGGCATCGCTCACTCGCCGCCACCGCGTCTAAAGCTTGGCGGTTCAGAGGCGAGATGCAGGAGATCGCCGAAACCTTCTCGGCGGTCGGAGCAGAACCTGGCTTTCATCAAGCCGCAGCGGCGGTTTATCAAAAGCTCAGCGCGCACAAAGACTGGGCAACGAAACCTGAACTAAACCGTCTTTTGGCCTCATTGGCAGATGGCAAATCACAGAAACCGAACTAGGCGCCCGACCATGACCATTCAACTCGGCTTTCATATTGGCCAACAAAATATCACCCTTGCGGACCTGCGCGCACTTTGGCGTCGGCTTGATCAAAATGGCGCAGATTGGATCTCACTGTGGGATCACTTTTATGAGGCCCCGCCGGCCGGCGGCACCCAAGATCACTTCGAGGCCGTCAGTTTGCTCGGCGCACTTGCGGCCGATACCCAAAACGCGCGCGTCGGGTGCCTGGTCTTTTATGTGGGTTATCGCAACCCGGCGCTGCTCGCCAAAATGGCCTCATCGCTTGATCATATTGCCAATGGCCGCTTCGAACTCGGATTGGGCGCCGGCTGGCATGCCCAAGAGGCTGCAGCCTACGGTTTTGAGTTTCCGTCTATTGGCACCCGACTGGATATGCTCGATGAGGCTGCAGAGATTATCTCCAGTCTCCTAAACAAGCCCAGGACAACCTTTCATGGCAGCCATTTTTCAGTGGAGAATGCGAGCAATCTACCTCGGCCACTCAACCCCAAACTGCCGATTTGGATCGGCGGCCTTGGCCCCAAGAAGAC
>JABGWC010000332.1 GCA_018645765.1 Gammaproteobacteria bacterium
ACCAGACCCCTCGTGCGACGTTGTAACTTCATGCCTAAACTCTCCATCAACTTTCAGCCAGTTCAAACGTGATTTTGTTTTGAACCCCTCCGGTTTCAACCGGATTCCCATCAATGACTTTGGGCTTATACTTAAATTTTGCTGCCGCCTTGAGGGCCGCGGAATCAAAAACGCTGTTCGGCTTATCGACGCAATCACCAGGCGAGCGCGCATTCGGAATATGGCCACAATTCTCAATTACGAAGGGATTCTTAACCGTGCCTTGTGCGGTCACTGTAAACTCCACAATGACATAGCCCGCCAGGCCACGAGACAAAGCTCGCCTCGGATACTGCGGTTGCACTTTTACGATTGGGAGATATTCGCCATCACTAATCCCAAAACCGCCCCCACCAACGTCAACACTCACTGATAGATCGACGTTGGACATGTTGAAACCCGCACTGTCCACAGCCACGTTAAAGTTTTGTGGCGGCACATCAGGTGGCGGTTCATCGGGTGGCGGTGGCTTCTTGGGTTTACGTTGTTTCGTTTCTAATTGCTGATCCTGCTTGACCCGCACAAAGTCAACCAAATTACCGATCTTATCGTCCGTCAAGGCGCTATCAGCGCCCTGGATTAGGTACTGCATCAGGTAAAACAGTCCCAATGTCACCACCACACCGACGATCGTCGAGAGACCAAGTCTTATGAACATCACCATCTGGTTTCCCTCTTAATTCTCTTCCGACGCAATCGCGACTTGAGTAATCCCGATTTGACGGGCGGCATCCATAATCGCCAGAACTTTCTCAACCTTTGATACTGAGTCTGCCTGGATCACCAATCCGCCTTTTGGATTCTCTGCGTGCAGCCGTTCCATCGTAGGTCGAACGTTTCTAATATCGACTTTCTTTTTATCAATCCAAATACCGCTGTCTGACCCAACACCGACCAGCAACGACACGGTCTTTTTCATCTCTGCCGTTTTGGTATCCGGGCGATTGACTTCGACCCCCGTTTCTTTAATAAACGTGGCCGTGACGATAAAGAAAATAAGCATGATAAACACCACGTCTAGCATGGGTGTTAAATCTGCTACTTTTTCTTCTTCTTGTATTGTTCTTCTTCGCATGATGCTCTCTATGTTCGATCGTTAAAGCGACGCTTTAGTGATCCATGGTCAGAGTGTCTTCCAGAAAGATTGATTCCGTATCAACTTTACTGGTAAGAAATGAATTCGCGAGCACGCCTGAGAGCGTCGCGACCATTCCAGACATCGTTGGGATCGTGGCTGCAGAGACACCCGCTGCCATCGAACGTGCATTACCCCCTGAGTAGGTCATCGCTTCGAAAACCTGAACCATACCCGTCACCGTCCCTAACAAACCTAACAACGGCAGCAATGCAATCAATGTTTTGATCAGCCCCATGTTGGCCTTAAGACGCTCATTGACTTCGGAAATCAGTCGCTCCCGAATCATCCGAGAGTTCCAGGAAGTCCGCTCAGCACGGGTCTCCCAGAACGTCAGGGCAGCACTCACATCCTTCTTATGCTCGGTGGTAATGAATATGTACCGCTCACAAACGATGGCCCACATCAAGAAGGTCGCCCCGGCGATGAGGTATAACACATCGCCACCGGCCTCCATGAATGTCCTAATGGCTACAATGATAGTTTCCACAGTTATTTGCTCGCTTTCTCAGCGTGCTCAGCAATTAAACCGCCACTCTGTTCGTTTAGAACCTGCATGATGCTGGTCGCACGGCTGTGTACGAAGTAATGCAGCAGTACCGTCGGGATTGCCACGGTTAAGCCCAGAACCGTCGTAATCAATGCCTGTGAAATACCACCCGCCATTGTTTTCGGATCCCCAGTACCAAACAAGGTGATCGCCTGGAAGGTCACAATCATCCCAATTACGGTGCCTAATAGGCCCAGAAGCGGCGCAACCATTGAGATAATCTTGATAAATCCGACAAACCGATTGATTGCAGGCTGTTCCTTCATAATGGCTTCATCGATCTTAAGCTGCAGCGTCTCCGAATCCACATCGCTGTTGTTCTGGTAGACCGAAATAATCCGACCAAGTGGGTTCTTCACCGAAGGGTTGCCTGCGTTCTTGGCTTGTCCATTGACGGTCATCCCCAACATCGTGAGTGACACAAACTTTGTTACTGCGATAATCAGGGCAATGATACCGAGGCCGATGATCACGTAACCTGGCAGGCCGCCTTGGTGAACGCGCTCTTCTAGCGTCGGCACTTGAATCTGAAGCGCAAGCAACTGCCCGCGGGTCGGATCAAGACCAAAGGGTACGAATCCTGAATTAGCTGCGAGTAATGCTTCGGTTGAGTCGACAAACCGTGACTCTGGTTGCTTTGGTAATTCCTTAATCAACTGATTGTCGATGTCGTAGGTCACATAGCCACCATCACTGATGAGGTTATAAGAACCGATCCGAATCACTTCTTGGGTCACGCGTTCACCATCTAACTTGATCAGCTCAGACGTAAACCGGCTCACCTTGGCAGATTCGGTCATCTCACGCTGGAGCTCGAACCAAAGCCGCTCGATTTCCTCAATGGTTGCGAGCTTCGAGCTCTTGCCCATCGACTTCGCAAAATCTGATAACCATTGTCCACGACCTGGGAATTCGGCACTAATAATTGAACCTTCAAAAACGCCTTGCGTATCCCCTGCAACCTGTTGCAGCACCCCGAAGAGTTCCCGTAAAGAACCTAAACGCTTTGCTAGAATTTCTTGCCGTGCCGCAATATCTTGCTCATTCTTTTCAAATTGCGCTTCTAACCGCTCAGAACGGGCCTCTTCGTTCGCCTGTTCTCGTTTGGCCTTCTTCACTTCATTCTGTTGCCGCGACTTATCGGCGTTGAATTCTTTTTCACGACGCTCATTGAGACGGCCGTTAACGACTTTGCCGTCTTTGACCAACTGCAACAGTTCGCTCAACGATTTTGCCTCGACATCGTTATCCGCGGCCTGTGCTTGAAATCCAATCAGTCCCGCAACGAGCACAACACTCATCCATAAATTTTTCATGGTTACTCTCCCGCCGCTTTAACTGGCAATTTCACTAAATCTGCTGTTTGCGTTTTACGTGCGATCCGCAACGCGTCCCTTACGCCAGTTCTATATTCATCACCCAAGATCACCCAATCACGAGCGTCGTTATCCCACACGCCAGTGGTTTCACCATCAGGTGATTGGAATACTAAGGAAACTCGACCCCACTTCAGCACATCAACTTGTCGAGATTTGCCTTCTAACTCGATCATGTCGGTATAAGCTTCAATCGTTGAACCGTAAGCATTTTCAACTTGGTAGGCTTGTAGCACTTGACTGAATTTTTCAGCAACACTGACATCGGCCCGATCTAAGGTATCTTTCAGGAATTCAACTCGCTCTTCCCGTTCGGACATCAGAAACGGAATGTCTAAGCTGACAAACGTTTCCAAGTTGACGATCATTCGCTCAATCAAAGGCCCGATTTGACGTTCAATAACCGTTACACTGTCGATTGATGCTTCCAGCTCGGCCAGCTCTTCATTCTGATTACGAATGAGTCGCTCCTGCTGCAAATTATAA
>JABGWC010000062.1 GCA_018645765.1 Gammaproteobacteria bacterium
AGGCACAAGGTTTTGATCCTTGCATGCGGGGGTTCGAGTCCCTCCACCCCAGCCACTTTCCAAGTCTAAGGCGAACGTAAACCGTGGCTGAATTAAAAATCTTTACTGGCAATGCGCACCCTGTTCTAGCGAGTCGGGTGGCAGACCGTTTGCGGATTGATTTAGGCGATGCCCAGGTTGGGCGCTTTAGCGATGGCGAAGTCAGCGTTGAAATTATCGAGAATGTACGGGGTAAGGATGTTTTTATCATCCAACCAACGTGCACACCCTGTAACGATAATCTAATGGAACTGATTGTCATGGTGGATTGCCTGCATCGGGCGTCCGCTGGCAGAATTACGGCTGTCATTCCCTACTTCGGCTATGCCCGTCAAGATCGCAGGGTTCGGTCGGCAAGAGTTCCGATTACCGCCAAGGTCGTCGCAGATATGCTCACCAGCGCAGGGATTGACCGAGTGCTGACCATGGATTTGCACGCTGATCAGATCCAAGGTTTTTTTAATGTGCCCGTTGATAACATTTACGCAACGCCCGTTTTGTTGGTTGATATCGAGCGCCGTGTGGACGCGGGTGCCTACGGTGATGTGATGATTGTTTCGCCCGATGTGGGCGGTGTCGTGCGAGCCAGAGCGATTGCGAAGCAGTTGAATGACTCGGATCTAGCCATCATCGATAAGCGTCGGCCAGAAGCAAACAAGTCTGAAGTTATGCACATTATTGGGGATGTTAAAGGCCGCACATGCATTTTAGTGGATGATATTGTGGATACGGCCGGCACGCTGTGTGCAGCAGCATCTGCCTTGAAGTCTGAAGGGGCGGTGAAGGTTGTTGCGTATTGCACCCATGCTGTTTTGTCGGGTAAGGCGATCGACAATATCCGTGCCTCTGAGTTAGATGAACTGGTGGTAACTGATACGATTCCACTCAGCCAGGAAGCGCAGTCTTTGTCGAAGATTCGGCAGTTGAGCATTGCCGAAGAGTTGGCTGAGTCCATTCGCCGTATTAGCAACGAAGAATCTTTAAGCGCACTGTTTGCAAAACGCATTCAGTCGGCACTTTTTTAAACACCCTGTATTAGCAGGGATGACCCCCGGACTGCGTGGTCGCAGCGCACTCTGGATAGACCAAGGAGAGTAACATGGCAGCTGAATTCGAGCTAAACGCCGAAACAAGAGCTGATTTAGGGAAAGGTGCGAGCCGCCGCCTACGTCTGCACGCTGATCTGGTTCCCGCTATTATTTATGGCGCGGGTAAGGATCCTCAATCTTTATCGATCCCTCATAAGGATTTGATGAAGGCAACGGAAAACGAAGCATTCTTCTCTCACATTCTGACGATCAACGTCGGTGGTGAAAAGCAAAGTGCCATCATCAAAGATCTGCAACGACATCCCTCGAAGGTTCGGATTATGCATGCTGATTTTCAGCGAATTCTTCTGGATCAGGCGATTACGGTTGAAGTGCCGTTCCACTTTTTGAATGAAGAATCTTGTGTGGGGGTTAAAACCGGTGGCGGTCAAATTTCACATAATATGACCCAGATCACCATCAGCTGTTTACCGGGGAACTTGCCTGAGTATATTGAGGTTGACCTGGAGGCAGTGGAGATTGGCGAAGCTCTGCATATGTCGGATATTCAACTGCCAGAAGGGGTTGTGATTCCAGCCCTTGCGCAAGGCGCTGATTACGATCAAGTGGTTGTTTCAGTCAATATTAATAAGCGCGCCGAAGCAGAGAAAGCAGCCGATGCCGCTGAATCTGATGATGCGCCTGCTGCCGAAGAATAAATTCGAGTCCAGAGGTCCGGTCTATGTCGGTCCAGCTCATTATTGGCCTGGGAAATCCAGGCGAGCAGTACACCAACACCCGCCATAATGCGGGTGTTTGGTTTCTGGATGCGGTTGCGCGTGAATTCGGCGGGGTTTTGAAGGCCGAGAAGAAGTTTCTCGGTGCGGTTGCAACCGTCTCCGTAGCGGGCACATCGGTAAAGCTGTTGGCGCCGAGCACCTATATGAATGACAGCGGCAGATCGGCCGCGGCTTTGATCAAATTTTACCAGATTGACCCCGAAAAAGTTTTGGTCGCCCACGATGAGCTCGATCTTGAGCCGGGTATAGCGCGTATTAAAACCGGTGGCGGGCTTGCGGGTCACAATGGACTAAAAGATATTTCTCGGTCGCTGTCTGGGTTCCAAGGCTACCATCGACTGCGCGTCGGTATAGGTCGGCCGTCGTCTTCGGGCGGCGTCGCGAACTACGTTTTGAAGCCGCCGGGTAAAACTGAGCGTGCTGACATCGATGAGGCGCTTCATCGCAGTCTAGCGGTGTTGCCGGATATGGTCTCAGGTGCCTGGGAGGCGGCCATGTTGGCGCTGCATACGCGGGACGACAAGAGGGAATCAATTTGAGCGTGTTGGGGGTGAGTTATGGGGTTTAATTGCGGTATTGTTGGCTTGCCGAATGTGGGTAAATCCACCTTATTCAATGCGCTGACCAAAGCGGGTATTGCGGCAGAAAATTTTCCGTTTTGCACCATTGAGCCGAATTCTGGTGTGGTGGCGATGCCAGATCCGCGCCTGGACGCGATTGCTGAATTGGTGAAACCCCAAAAGGTCATTCCGACGTCTATGGAATTTGTCGATATTGCGGGCTTGGTGGAAGGCGCATCGAAAGGTGAGGGCCTCGGCAACCAGTTTTTAGCCAATATTCGCGAGACCGATGCCATAGCGCATGTGGTTCGCTGTTTTGAAGATGAAAATGTTACCCACGTATCATCGTCCATTGATCCGGCCAGGGACATCGAAATCATTAATACCGAATTGCAGTTGGCCGATCTGGACACGATTGAGAAGGCGATTGCACGGGTTCAACGCATTGCCAAAAGCGGTAACAAAGAAGCCCTGGTTGAAATGAAGGTTTATCAAGACCTCATGGCGCACGTGGATGCGGGGCAGCCTGCTAGGACGTTTACGCTTGATGATGATCAAGCTGTTTTGATACGGCACTTGCATCTTTTGACGATGAAAAAAGTGTTATATGTGGCGAACGTCGATGAACAGGGGTTTACAGACAACCCTTTATTGACCGCGGTCGAGGCGATCGCCAGCAGCGAGGGCGCCGAGGTCGTTGTGATCTGTAATAAGCTAGAAGCGGAGATTGCAGAGCTTGAGGACGACGAGAAAATGGAGTTTCTGGCAGATTTGGGCATGACCGAGCCGGGTCTGGATCGGGTGATCCGAGCGGGCTATCGCTTGCTCGGTCTGCAGACTTTCTTTACCGCGGGTCCAAAGGAAGTTCGGGCCTGGACCGTTCGTCAAAAAGCAACCGCACCGAAGGCGGCTGCAGTCATCCACACCGACTTTGAAAAAGGCTTCATCCGGGCAGAAGTCACAGCATTTGATGACTTTATTGCCGGTCGAGGTGAGGCTGGCGCAAAAGAAGCTGGTAAGTGGCGGCTCGAAGGCAAAGAATACTTAGTCCAAGACGGTGATGTGATGCATTTTCGGTTTAACGTTTAATGCCTATCGTGACGGCTTGGCTTTCCATTGGACTCTTGCGGCAGGGCTTGCAGGTTGCCGCGCTGGCTTCAGGGTTAATTTTACCTTTTGCCGGTGCGCCGGATTACACCGCAACCTGGGACCTATTCTTTAATGGTGTTTTACCCGCAATGGTCCCGATTTTTCTGATTTTGATCGGATTCGATGTGATGATGTGTAAGGTGCTCTCGGATGATGCCGACCCCAAAGAGGTAGCGCGGTTGTCGACGATCCTTCGATGTCACTACTGGGTCGCGGCACCCGTGCTAATAGCCTTCGGTACATTCATCGCACCAGCCCTCATTCCTTGACAAAAAAATGACAAGAACGGACAATGCCGTCCGCAATAAACTATGGCTACGTAGCTCAGCTGGTTAGAGCACAGCATTCATAATGCTGGGGTCGGTGGTTCAAGTCCACCCGTAGCTACCAATATATTCAGATAAATCAATTGTTTGATCGAATTTTTCGAGCTCAGGTCTCGTACGTTGGGCTTTGAGGTCCTGAGCATAAAGTGATTGGGTCGGTCCTCTATAGCTCAGTTTTAGTTCCTCCGTCAGTAGCGTTACCTTCAAGTTTGTCCAACCGTGCTAAATACAGTGCCAAATTTTTATGCAGATGCCCGATCGCTGATTCAAACCGCCCGAATCGATAGTGGGTATTTGCGCCAGAACCAATTGCTGCCTGAATATCGCTAACGACTTTTGCATCTTCTTGATCGCCGGTATCCGATAGAAACGCAACATCCTTCTTAGCCCGAGCTAAGGCTTCATCTGAGGGTTCACCGCCATCAACTGTCGGGAGCGTTAGCCGATAATTAAAATATCGAGTACGGGTAGGCGACTCAGGTTCGGCAAAGCTCACACCATAGTG
>JABGWC010000060.1 GCA_018645765.1 Gammaproteobacteria bacterium
TACGGTGTCCATTGCCAAGTGCTCCAAGCGCAGCACATAAGGCGTCAAGGCATAGTCCGCAAGGCTAAGCTGTGTGCCCGCTAGAAAAGGCGTTAGCGCCAATTGCGCCTCGGCAAAGTTTAAAACCTGGAGATATTGTGCGAGGGCCGTTGCAAAGATTGGCGCATGAACGCCATCTTGGATGACCATGGCGCGATGCCGCCTGCGCGCTTCATCCGGGATCTGAGCGATGAGTGCCGCGAGTTCAGCCTTGGGTTTCGTCAGTAGTCCCGGGCGTGCGCCAATGGCGTAGGTTATGACCCCGCACGCCGGATGCAGGCGGTCATCCAATTGTTTGCAGAAGGCGCGCAGTTGATATCGCTCGACTGCCGTTTTAGGAAGCAAAGAGGGTTTGGGATAACAGTCTTCGAGATACTCATTAATCAAGGTGGACTCAGTAATAGCCTGGTCGTGATGAACCAAGGTGGGGACAACCGCCTGCGGGTTCAGTTTTAAATACCCCGACTCAAACTGAGCGCCACTTTGTAAGTCTAGGATGACGGATTCGAATTCGAGTTTTTTTTCAGCTAAAACCAGTCGCACTTTCTGAGAGCAGGTCGACATTGGATTGTGGTATAACTTCATAGGCGGGCTTAAGGACAGGGCATGCCCCAGTCTAAGCCGCCTGAATTGGTGCCTGCAAGCTGCCAATTACGGTTGCGTTGGACGAACCGGTCAGGCTAATCGGATGATCGATGCTAAAAGACGCTAGCGGCTTGTTAATGGCGTGGAGAACGCGTGAGGTAATGAGCCTGTTGGATAAGGATGGCTTGGCAAGGTCCTCTGCGACCTGCCGTTAGACAAATGGGCCAAGCCTTGATCTAAGGAGTAACTTTGTGTGATTAAAGGCATTCATCATATTGCGATTGGCGTGCCCGATATGGCGGCAGGCCTTGCGTTTTACACCGAGGCCTTTGGTTTCGAAGTACTTCAAAGGCAAACGATTGTGAACGCGCCTCTGGCGGATCAGGCCATTGGCTTACCTTGCGTTGACGCAGACATGGCGATGTTGAAAACGACAAACTGCTATATCGAACTCTGGCAATACCGCTCGCCTAATGGTCGTGATACCACGTCCAAGCCCTGTGATCTGGGTTACCCGCATTTTGCAGTTGAAGTCGAAGACATCGATTTAGAATATCGAAGGCTTTTGGCGTGTGGCATGCGATTTGTCGGCGAGCCAGTCAATTTTGGGGATGCAAGCGCTGTGTATGGTCAGGACCCCTTCGGCAATACGATTGAAATCTATGAGATTCGGAACCCTGAAAAGCCGCGCTTGAGAGCGCATCAACGACTTGATCAGGATGAGGCGTTAACGTAAGCCGGATGACTCAAAAACCAGTAAAACAACTGACGAGGAATAAAGACACCGATGAATTTTGATTTTTCTAGCGAGGATCGAATGATCCAAGAACAGGTTCGCAGATTTTTGAGCGAGCAGAGCCCCTTGAGCCGACATCGATCGATCATGGAAGGAGAATCCCTGCAGGCCAGCGATGTCTGGCAGGGTTTGGCGGAGCTTGGGCTGCAAGGCACCGCGATCCCGGAAGCCTTTGGCGGCGTTGGTGCGGGCTATTTGCCACTTTGCCTTGTTGCGCAAGAGTTGGGGGGTGTGCTGGCAGCGGTGCCCTTCTCCTCATCGGTCTATCTTGCCACCGAAGCCATCTCCTGTTTTGGGTCAGCGGATCAGAAAGAGCGGTATTTACCAAAGCTCGCGTCGGGAGAATGGGTTGGGACCTTGGCGGTGAGTGAGGGACCACTTGCGCCGTCGCCAACCAATCTTACGGTTGCTCGCTCAGGCGACACCATATCAGGGAAAAAACTGGTTGTGCCCCACGGGCTTGCCGCTAACTTTGCGGTTGTGTTGGTCAAGAGTGGCGCCGGCACGGATCTGGTGCTTGCCGGACTTGACGGCATTGAACGCGCAGCGGTGGAGATTGTCGACCCATCCATTGCTGCGGCGACGGTCGATTTTGCTGAAACCCCCTGTGAGTCTTTGGGCGGGCCGGGTGATGGCTGGACAATGCTGGACACCCTGCAACACCGAGCGGCCGTACTCTACGCGTTTGAGCAGATCGGGGGTGCTGAGCAGGCGCTTAATATGGCGGTCGCCTACGCCAAGGAACGCTTTGCGTTTGGCCGCCCGATTGGCTCTTTTCAGGCGCTAAAGCACATGATGGCGGATATGTACGTTGCCTTGAAATTGGCAGAATCCAATGCCTACTACGCGGCTTGGGCGCTACAGAATGATGCGCCCGACCTGCGTTTAGCTGCGGCTACCGCGCGGGTTTCCGCAACCCAGGCGTTCCAGTTATGCGCCCGTGACAACATCCAGGTCCATGGCGGCATGGGGTTTACCTGGGCATTTGACTGCCATTTGTTTTACCGGCGCTCAAACTACTTGGCCCTGGCCTTGGGCGGGCTAAACGAATGGGAAAATAAATTAGTGGATGCCCTGCCAAGTGCAGTGGCCTAGGAGTAGATTATGGATTTTAGTGACACAGCTGCAGAGACCGAATTTCGACAAACCGCGCGCGCGTGGATTCAAGGCAATGCGCCGACATATTTAGCCGCCCCCTTGTCGGGTAGTGGCTTTGGCTCAACTCGAACCGGCGATTTCGATCCGATTGCCGAGGCGAAAAAATGGCAGAAAACCAAAGCCGATGCCGGTTGGGCCTGCATCCAGTGGCCTAAGGAATACGGTGGGCGCGGCGCGACCCCCATTGAAAGTGTGATCTGGAGTCAAGAAGAGGGCATCTACGGCAAGTTGAGCGGGACCTTCATTATTGGTCAAGGAATGTGCGCGCCGACCATGATGGCCTACGCGGGTGAGGAAGCGAAGTTGCGTTACCTACCCAAGCTCGCCAGTGGCGAGGAAATTTGGTGCCAGTTGTTTTCCGAACCCCATGGCGGCAGCGATCTTGCCGGACTGCGGACCAAGGCTGTTAAAGATGGAGACACATGGGTCATTAATGGCCAAAAGATTTGGACCTCGGGCGCCCAGCACAGTGACTACGGAATTTTAATTACTCGTACTGACTCTGACGTCGCCAAGCATCGGGGTCTGACGATGTTTTTCTTGGATATGAAAAGCGACGGTGTGGACATTCGGCCGATTAAACAGGCCAATGGTGATAGTGGCTTCAATGAGGGCTTTTTTGACAATGTGCGAATTCCGGACGCGCAACGTCTTGGCGAGGTTGGGGATGGTTGGAAAGTGGCCCTCACAACTTTAATGAATGAGCGCCTGGCCATTGGCGGTAGTATCGCCACTGGCTTTCCAGAGATACAAGCGTTGGTGTCAGAGCTTGTGCTGGCAAACGGGCCGGCAAGTAGTGATCAAGCGGTGCGATCAAACTTGGCAATGTCCTGCATCATGCCCCCAGCGACCAATTTACCAATGCTGTTCTCGGGTCCTGGGATCTCGCCTTTGGACAACGCCGAGATCGCCCTGGCGCCGGTATTCTTTAACCCGGCACTCTTGGCATACCAATCTGCCAATTTTGATCGCACCGCTTGATCACCA
>JABGWC010000202.1 GCA_018645765.1 Gammaproteobacteria bacterium
GTCTTCGCCTTTGCAGGCGACTCGACGATTACGAGTGCTTTTGCCATGAAATAACCACTTTAATGCGCGCCACCATCTGTGACACAACCGTTTAACCTTGTTTCAAACGCGCCATCCTGGCGGCCTGCCCTGCACCTCTAACTCGGTGCGTTTTAATAATACGATCCAATGGAGGTCTAGCCTGAGCGCTTAGAGCCGATGCCTAATCCATAATGTCTCATGTGCCTTGCCGCATCGTTCCCCTTTAAGGGCGCCCTTACCAATGACCAGGACGTTAACGACCCGCGAACCATCAAACCTTCTACGCACCTTTTGCACGGTGTTTTATGCTGAATCAAAGGACGCGTGTTTAGCGCAATCATTACCTTTGACGATCTAACCACCCAATCTTAGGCCAACTTATTCAGCCTCTGGACCGGACTAAAATCATCTAAACCGTTGTTTTGCTGACCGTCTCGGACCGAAATTCCTTTTTACTACACCCGCTGAGCAACCGACTTGTCAACCCTTTGCCGCTCAATCCGTCTTAGAAATCGATGAAATCTCAGCGAGGCATTGTAGGCCCTCTTCAATAAACGTAAAGATTTTTTCACCCATTTGGTGATCCGGCTGTTCGACCCAATAGACATTTAGCTGCCGTCCATCCCAAATAATCTGCTGGACCGTCGTCGGTAACGCGCTCGCATACTGCGCGAGAAACGTGCGACACGCCTCAGGCAATGACGCATCCGTAATACTGTGAAACGCGTCCGGACTCGAAGGGTCCTGATCAGGCGTCCTTTGAACTTGAAAGGTCTCGAGGGCCCCATTGCTTGAACTCATCCGGCTAAGCCCTTTGTAAGCCGCCACCTGGAGTTTCGGCGGTAATGCTCGGCCCGTACTGGTCCGATATTTATCTTGGTCCGGATTGGGGTCCTCAATCGTTGTCAGCTCAACTGAAATGCCCCTCGCCATGGCCGCGCGCCGAACGGCCATAATCTGCTTTTGGGATTTGCCCGGAAGAATCGATACGATCGGCGCGATGAGCATCATCAACACCAATCCGATGAACAGGTAAACCATGTTCGCTGCCTCCTATTAGACTTTGTTTTTTGCCTGTCGATTCACCGAACCACCATCTATTGTATGCTGCAACGGAGTCGGGTAAGTTTCCCTAAAGTCTGTGCGAGAACTCAGTATGCAAGCCGCATTTAAACACATTCTAATCGCTGTAGATCTCACGGAAGATGCCCGAAGCGTGGCTCAAAAGGCTTGTGCGCTGCGCACAGCCTTCGATGCGAAGTTGAGCTGCACTCACGTCATCGAGCCTTTAAGCCTCGCCTACGGCGGAGATGTTCCGATGGACCTCTCCACCATTCAAGACCAGTTACAAGAGACTGCTAAAATTCAGCTGGATGAATTTGCGCAGACCTTGGATATTCCGAGCGAAAACCGTCACTTAGTGTACGGCCGACCTGAGACTGAGATCCACAGCCTCGCGGAGGAACTCGGTGTTGACCTCATCGTTGTGGGCAGCCATGGTCGTCACGGCTTGGCCTTACTGCTCGGTTCCACTGCGAACGGCGTGCTGCAAGGCTCACCCTGCGATGTATTGGCTGTGCGAGTGGGCGATTAAAACCCGCAACCGCCCTGGATCAACTTAGTGCGACCCATTATGACCCGAATGCTGTACAAAGGCTTGCTGATTGCGCTGGCCCTCTCCTCGAGCATCAGCCTCCCCGCCAAGGCCAATCCTCCCCGGCAAGCCGCCGTCACCTTTGGGATCGAAATGCAACGCTTCAGACAACGCGCGGTGTTTCTTGAGGCAAGGAAAATAGCGCGCAGGGGCAAGCTCAGTGCACTAAAACCGCTACTAGCGTCCCTCAGCGATTACCCTTTAAAAAGCTACATAGAGTATGAAGCCTTATTGGCCAGGCCCTATTCATCGGATGAGGCGGTTCAAGCCTTTATCGAAAACCATCCTAATTTCCCGATCAGCACGCAACTCCGCCGCGCCTTCGCGGACTATCGACGAGACCAAAATCGTCCAGAAGGTTTTTTGCGTTTCCACCAATCCGATGATGCCGACGTTGAAAATCAATGTTTCAGAGCAAGCGCACTCTGGACGCTTAAACGGACTCAAGAAGCAATGGCCGCAACACAGGCCCTTTGGCTGTACGGTCGCTCGCAGCCAAAGGGTTGCGATAAAGCTTTTAGTCGCTGGCGGCGGGCAGGAGGTTTGACAAGGGACCTGGCCTGGCAGCGTTATGAACTAGCGGTTCTCGCAGGCGAAAATCGACTGGCTACCTATCTTGAGCGTACGCTCTCAGAGGACCAGCGCACGTTAGCGCGCCAATTGAATCGATTAAGGCAGCGGCCAACCCGCACCGATCGTTATAACACCGTTGATTTCAAGGATCCCGAGCAGCGAGCACTGGCCGATTCAGCACTGAAGACACTCATTAAAAAGCGCCCTGCTGAGGCCCTGCGACTCATTGATGATCTAAAAGACTCGGGACGGCTAGCACCTGCGCACGCACGCCAATACAACTACGATGCTGCCTTGCGATTGATCCGAGAAGACAACCTGTCACTTAACGATGCCTTGATTCCAGCCGCGCTAAAAACCAACCCGGATTTAATCGAGGCCCGTCTTGTCCAGCTGATCAAAGCCGGACAATTCGACGCCTTGCCAACGCTGCTTAGCCAATTGCCTGCAGCCGCGCAGGGCAGCTTGCGATGGCAATACTGGCAAGCCCGTACGGATCTTAGCCGTCCAGGCCTCGGCGGCCGGGAATCGGCTCGGGTCAGTTTTGAGCGCCTGGCTGGCGAGCGCGACTACTATGGGCACCTCGCAGCACTTTGGCTCGGAATCCCTGGCAGCTTGGCAGACCAAAGCACCACCATCGCACCTGAAAAACTGCTGGATCTGGCGGCAGCACCCTCCGCTCAGCGTATTTACGAATTAAGAGCTTTAGGGGAGACCCTTGAGGCTCGCCGAGAATGGTTTCAACTGATAAAACCTTTTTCAACCACCGAGCTCCGTATTGCAGCAGCACTCGCAAGTCAGTGGCTCTGGCATGACATGGCGATTGCAACGCTCGCCCAGGCGCAAGCTTGGGATGAAGTCCGCGAGCGCTTCCCGCGCCCTTATGCCGCGCGTTTTACCGAAGCGGCCCGTACCCAAGGCGTGCCGGTAACCCTTGCGATGGCAGTCGCCCGCCGGGAAAGTGGCTTCTGGACCGATGCCCGCTCGCCGGTGGGTGCCCAAGGTTTGATGCAACTGATGCCCCGAACGGCGCAAAGCGTTGCCAAATCAATAGCCCTAGATAGCCCAACGGATTTAGTTCTGACCCAAGCCGATACCAATATCAAACTCGGCACAGCGTACCTTGGTCAGCTCTTACAGCGCTTCGATGACAATCGAATTTTAGCCCTGGCAGCCTACAACGCCGGACCCAGCCGAGCGAAAAAATGGTACGCCAATCCTCAGCCCATTGACGCCTTTATCGAAGGCATCCCCTTCGCTGAGACCCGCGCCTACGTAAAAGCCGTCCTGCTCTATGCTGCCATTTACGCTCAGCTAAATGGTCTACCCGAGCCTCTCCTGTATCCTTACGAAATTGAACAGTTCAGTCCCAATGATCCCTTACCCATTGGGCCCGCGGTATTTAACAAAACTTCGCGGCCCGCAAGCATCACGCTGAATGATGCCCCACACCCCAAGGCTAAAAGTAATGCTTTTTGATATTGGCGCAAACCTCACTCACAGTGACTTTAAGGATGATCTCCAGACCGTACTCGACCGCGCCAAAACGGCGAGTGTGCTTCAGATGGCGGTGACAGGCGCCAGTCTCGAAGGCTCAAAACAGGCGATTGCGTTATCCGAGCAATTCGAAGGACTTTACGCAACGGTTGGTGTTCACCCGCATCATGCTGAAGAGATTAACGATGAAACGCTTCAGATGCTCGCAGCGCTCGCGCGTCGCCCTAGCGTCGTGGCCATCGGCGAAACCGGGCTCGATTATTTTCGCGATTTTACCCCTAGGGATCAGCAGCGCCGCGCCTTTGAGGGGCAATTAGCCCTCGCGGTAGAACTGGGTAAACCGTTATTCCTGCATGAGCGGGACGCAGCCGATGACTTCACCGCAATCCTTACGAAATATCGGGACCGGATCAATTCTGTCGTGGTGCATTGTTTTACTGGAAATGCCCACGCGCTCAAGCGCTACCTTGACCTGGATTGTCATATTGGCATCACGGGCTGGATTTGCGATGAGCGCCGGGGCAGCCATTTGCACAGCCTGATCCGTGACATCCCCAGCAATCGCTTAATGATAGAGACCGATGCACCCTACCTGCTGCCCAGATCATTAAAACCCAAACCAAAACATCGCCGGTGTGAACCTGAACATTTGGTTGAAGTTTGCCGTTTCGTTGCAGCACTATTAGACAAACCCGCCGGGCAACTCGCGGCTGAAACCACCCAAACGGCTCAAGCATTTTTTAACCTATGATCACCGTTCAACTTTACACGACCCTTGGCTGCCATCTCTGCGAACAAGCGTTAGCGCTTTTAAATGGGCTGCACACTGAACTGGATCTAGTAATCGAGTCGGTCGAAATCGCCGAATCAGACGAACTCGTCGAGCGCTACGGGATCCGCATTCCTGTGGTCACTCGCACGGGTTCAATAGAAGAACTCGGCTGGCCGTTCAATGAGAGCACCCTCAAAGCGTTTCTGACAGAGGCTGCGCCTTAACTGTGTTGCGCTAAAGCAAGCCCAAAACGAAAATCGCACTTAACCTAGGCGCCATCAGCCCCTTGGCTTTCGCAAACATTACGCCACTTGTGGCGACGCCTGCCACCAGCGAGGGCGCTTCGCGCGATCCTCGATTAGAACCGGGTTTGTGCTGGGACCCAATGCAGGTAGATGATAATCTTGCCGAACCACTGCAAGGAATCACATCATGGCGCTGAACACAATCACCACTGATCTGTGCTTTGCCGAAGGCCCACGCTGGCATGACGGGGCGCTTTGGTTTTCTGATATGCACGACCACGTGGTGTGCCGGATCGATGCTGACGGCAACAAAACCGTAGTTGCCGAAGTACCACAGCAGCCTTCTGGACTCGGCTGGTTGCCGGATGGTCGACTACTCATCGTGTCCATGCGCGACCGATCAATTTTGGTTCAGAACGCGCACGGCCTCGAGCTTTGGTGTGACCTGTCACCGCTGACGAAACATGATTGCAACGATATGGTTGTCGACGCACTCGGTCGCTGTTGGGTGGGTAATTTCGGCTTCGATCTGCATGCAGGCGATGCGATGACCACCACTGAACTGATTTTGGTTCGGGGGCAACACCAAGCCGAAGTCGCGGCAAGCGATCTATTTTTCCCAAATGGCAGTGTCATCACACCTGATGGCCGCACATTGATCGTTGCTGAGACCTTCGCTGCGTGTCTGACCGCCTTCGATATTGAACCCAGTGGCCGGCTCTCAAACCGAAGAATCTGGGCCCAACTTGATGGCGCGGTGCCCGATGGCATATGTCTGGATACAGCTGGCGGCATCTGGGTCGCGTCCCCCACAAGCCAAGAATGCTTACGCGTCAGAGCGGGCGGCGAGGTAACGGATCGGATCAAGGTTGAAGATGAAGCCTTCGCTTGCATGTTGGGCGGCGAAAATGGCCGCCAGCTGTTTATTTTAACGGCCCCAAGCTCAGTCCCAAAGGATTGCCAGCAAGCCCGAGCTGGAAAAATTGTTTACACTGAAGTGGAACATGCGAGGGCAGGATGTCCGTAACAGCGACTCAGCAGCTGAAGGTCGCCCTATTGAGCGGCGGCCCCTCTCAGGAGGCGAGCGTCTCACGGGTCAGCGCCAAAAGTGTTTTGGCAGCACTTGCGCCGCACTATCCAAACCTTATCAATATTGAGCTGAATGCATCCGCTGTGCCGGCCCTCCAGGCCTTTCAGCCGGATGTTGTATTCCCTGTTTTGCATGGACCGCCAGGCGAAGACGGCACGGTTCAAGGGCTGCTCGAGATACTGGACATCCCTTATGTTGGCTCAGACGTCCACGGTAGTGCGGTTGCAATGGATAAGATTGCCGCCAAAGGCTTGTTGTCCAACACCGCGGTTCCCCTTGCTCAACACGGCATCCTAAACCGACAAACCTTTGGGCCCGCACAGTTAGCGGAACTCGTTATGTCTCTCGGGCCCCAGCTGGTCGTGAAACCGGTCAGGCAAGGCAGTGCCCTCGGCGTCACCCGGGTTTCCAATCCAGGGGCCCTGGCTGAGGCGGTGGCTTTAGCGTTCGAGTACGACGACCAGCTCTTGATTGAGAAACGCATTACTGGCCGGGAAATGACGGTTGGTATTTTAGAACACTCGGGCGGCCTCGACGCGTTTCCTGTGATTGAGATCATAACCCCAGGCAATAGCTGGTATGACTTCCATCATCGCTACACCCAGGGCGCGAGTGATCATATTATGCCTGCGAATATTTCGCCTGCGCTGAGTCAGCAGCTGTGTGCTGCGGCGATCAGCGCGCATCAATGCCTCGGTTGCCGAGATCTATCAAGAGCAGACTTTATCGTGATGGCGGACGACACCTTTGTCCTGCTTGAAGTCAACACCCTGCCAGGTATGACCCCAACCAGTCTTTATCCGGATGGCGCGCGCGGCCAGGGGTATGAATTTGACCAACTCTTGGTGCATCTGATTGAGCGCGCCTACGCTCGAGGGTGATTCCCCCCTAATCAAGCCGGCGAACGACAACATCCCCAGTCAACGCTGGCTGGGGATGGGCAGGCCCGACGACTGCCGTCGAACCGCGCCTGTCTTCAATGATTATAAATCGTAGCCCCGCTCATTGTGTTGCGTCAGATCCAAACCTTCGGTTTCCTCGTCTTGCGACACGCGAAGACCTAGCATCCTGTCAATCAGCTTGAGTAAAACAAAAGTCACGATCGCGGTATAGACACCACTTGCAAGCACCCCAATCAGCTGGACTTGAAATTGACTGGCAATGGTCATGCCCTCGGCCAGCCCCTGGCCACTAAAGACGCCGAGCCCTGCGCTCGCAAACACCGCGGCTAGCAAAGTTCCCAGAGCACCGCCCACGCCGTGCACCGGAAACACGTCAAGCGAGTCATCAATTTTTAACCGCTGCTTTAAAAAGACCGTTGCGTGGTAACAAACAAAACCAGCCAGAATCCCAATAACGAGTGCGCCACCGGGCCCAACATAACCCGATGCCGGCGTGATCGTGCCAAGACCAGCCACCATGCCCGTAACAGCGCCCAGCGCGCTTGGGCGACCAAACTTCGTCCATTCGCAAGCCATCCAGGTCAAGGCGCCCGCCGCGGCCGAGACATGGGTCACGAGCATTGCCATACCCGCATCGCCATTGGCGGCCAGCGCACTACCGGCGTTAAACCCAAACCAGCCAACCCAAAGTAGCCCAGCACCCGTGATCGTCATCGTCATGTTGTGCGGCGGCATCGGTTGAGTCGGAAAACCATGCCGCGGCCCCATGACCATGGCAGCAACAACCGCGGCCACCCCAGCGGTCACGTGAACGACGGTACCACCCGCAAAATCGAGGAGGCCCATCTCAGCAAGCCAGCCACCGCCCCAAACCCAATGCGTGATCGGCGCATACACCGCCAGAAGCCAAAGGCCCGAGAAAACCAGCATTGAAGAAAACCGCATCCGCTCAGCAAAACCGCCGACAATCAGCGCAGGCGTAATGATGGCAAATGTCATTTGGAACATCGCAAACACTGACTCGGGTATGTCGCCAGCCATTGAACCTTCCGTCACAGCGCCCATCAAAATGTTGTCAAAACCGCCAACGAAGGCATTGCCCTCTGAAAAGGCCATGGAGTAGCCAACAAGCAGCCACAGCAGTGACGCAACGCACGTCACCGCAAAGCATTGCAGCAGGATCGATAAAATATTTTTAACCCGAACCAAGCCACCGTAAAATAACGACAACCCAGGCAGCGTCATCATGAGGACCAAAGCCGTCGCAGTTAAGATCCAGGCAGTGTTCGCTCCGTTTAATCCATCACTGGCCAAGGTGGTTGATGGTAGCAACACGGCCAGTGCTGCTATTTTCCAGATTGGTTTGCTCATAGCTCTTCCCTGCTTTTTCTTGGATGCACAAAAATATGCGCAAAATGATTTAACCGCTGTCCAAACCACTGGCTTAAAACAGCGTCTCATTTCACTCGGAGACATTGCGTATCGCTTGGTCCCCGAATAGTTGCCGATCCCTGGCTTCTAAAGCTCGCCTCGCGCCAGCTTTAACGGCCGGCCACCAGATCCTCTGTGAGACCAAAATTCTAACGCCTTAAGCAAAGCCTGCCAAGTCAAGCCCGCCTGCCTCCGTTTTGCGTCGTCTTGCAACTCAATGATGTGAAAATTTTTTAGACAAGAATTAACAACCCGTTTCGGCTTGAAATCACGTCAGTCGACCCCCAACGTCTGATTTCTGGACAATCCGAGAACCAGCGGAACATTTTACATCCGATGCGGTCTATAGATCGCGCTTAGGTTAACCTTAGCCTCCACACCTTAGAATCCTTAAAACGAGTTACCTGCTATGAATCATCTCGCACCGATCCAAGTCCTTAGACAACATCTTTCAGAGCAGATTGTGGGTCAACGCCTCCTGGTCGATCGACTCCTGATGGCCCTGCTGGCAGATGGTCATCTGCTGGTCGAGGGCGCGCCCGGGTTGGCAAAAACAAAAGCCATTAAAACCTTGGCAAATTGCATTGAGGGCTCGTTCCAACGCATCCAATTTACCCCTGATTTACTGCCATCTGACGTAACCGGAACCGAGATCTACCGCGTTCAAGAGGGGACCTTCGTTTTCCAAGAAGGTCCAATTTTCAATCACTTAGTGCTCGCCGATGAAATCAACCGGGCGCCAGCGAAAGTTCAGTCGGCGCTTCTAGAGGCCATGGGCGAGCGTCAAATCAGCAATGGCAACAACACTATGGCCCTGCCCGAGCTTTTTCTGGTCATGGCCACGCAAAATCCGATAGAGCAAGA
>JABGWC010000059.1 GCA_018645765.1 Gammaproteobacteria bacterium
GCAAACGATAAGGAGCATCACAATGTCCGAACAATTAAAATTGGTTGACCGGTGGCCAGAGCAAACGACCCGAGGCCACACCATCCCTGGTTCGCGGTATACCGCAAAAGACTTTATGAATCAGGAATGGGAAGGGATGTGGACAAAGGTGTGGTTGCTTTTGGGGCGAGAAGCTGAGTTACCGAACCCGGGCGATTGGCAGATGGAAGAGATTGGCTCAGAAGAAGTCTTGATGGTTCGCCAAAAAGAGGGCGATGTGAAAGCGTTTTATAATGTGTGCCAGCATCGCGGCAACCCACTGGTTTCAGAATCCAAGGGCACCATCCTCAGACGCTTTGTTTGTAAATACCACAGCTGGGCATTTTTGCCGGATGGCACGCTTAATTTTGCGCCGGATAAAGAAGACTTTCCGGAAGGCAACCCGTGCGGAAAACTGCGCTTACAGGAGTTGCGCTGCGAGACCTTTGCGGGCTTTATCTGGGTGAATATGGATCCGGAATGCCAGTCCTTAAAATCCTATCTGGGCCCCATTTGGGACGATTGGCACGCCAGAGACATTCAGTCTTGGCAGCGCACCATGGCGAATACGATGTGGCTGCCCTGTAATTGGAAAATCGTTCTGGATAACTTCAACGAGTCCTACCATGTCCCGACCGTACATCAAGGTGCAACGCCTGATACGGACCGAAAAGCCATTCGGGGCCACATTGATACTTATTTTAAAGAAACCCAGTTTGATCTGTCTGATGAAGGCCACAATCGTATGGTCATGAAAGGCGGGTTCGGGGTTGGGTCGACGGACGAGGCGGGCAATATTCTCGAGCCGCTGGCGTCGCAGTTGCGGCATTGGGATGTTGATCCTGAGGATTTGAAGGGTCGACCCGAGGATATTCGTGAAGCGCTCCAGGCCGCCAAGCGTAAATTGGGTGTTGAACGCGGCTACACGCACTACGACAAGATCCCAGATGCACAATTTACCGATGCCTTCCATTACACCTTGTTTCCCAACTTTGCAGTCTCGGTATGGTCGGATGGCTTTCATTTTTTACGAGCAAGACCCCACCGGGACGATCCGGAGCAGTGCTTGTTCGATAACTGGTGGTATGCCAGTCCTGCATCGATCGAGGCCGGTGCTGCAGCCGGCGGCCGGGCGGGCCGCGCGATGATCGCATCCGACGCCAATCAGGAAGCGCCCGTCAAGATGTTGACCTATGGGGAAGACTCTATTGGTGCGGCGATCGAAGAGGACGTGGCGGTGTTTGTCACGCAGCAACGCGGCTTTCGCTCGAGAGGTTTCAAAGGCGTGTATCTGTCGAACCAAGAAAAACGGATTCGCAGATACCATGAGATGATCGATGATTATATCAGTGGGGATCTGCCGAAGTCGTCGTCCTAGACGACCAAGCAGCAGGCGAATAAAAAGCAGTTGGGGATTAACTTGGCTGTTTTTGTCGGCGCTGGATTAAAAAAAGAGTTCAGGATAACGGCGGTCATGGTGGACCGCGCACGCTAAATTGAGGAGCCCGTCATGACGATATTAGAAGATCGCTTAGCCATTCAGGATGTAATGACGAGCTATGCCGCGGGTGTTGATGATCGGGATATGGCCCAGTATCGTCGCTGCTTCGCGGATGATGTTGAAATTGTCGGGTTTGGCGGGGACGCGGTAGTTGGCGCGGATCGATGGGTCGCTGAAGTGGTTGAAAAATTAGCCGCCTTTGGTCAAACCCAACACATGCTCGGTCCACAATTGGTTCAGGTTGATGGGGACGGCGCATCCGTGCGAACCGATGTGCAAGCGTTGCATTACTTAATTGATGATCCCGAATCAACCTTCACCCTGTGGGCGACCTATTTGACGAACATGCGTCGGGAAGGCGCTGTTTGGAAGATCGCCCGGCATGAATTGGTGCGTCGCGGCACCCGCCTTCAAAAGGGTTAGCCTAGGCGTTGAACCGCCGAGAAGCCTTGAGCCTGAGTCGCACGCGGCGTTAGTTCGATAATCGGGATGCTGCGGGTCAATCGGCCTTCATAGCGCGCGAACCCCGGATTAAAACGAATAAACCGTTGCCAGATTGCCCTGTGCTGGTCGCCATATAGCGCCCTCGCCTGATAGTCCTGGATAAGGCCGTTGCGGGTAACGAGGACCTCTGGGTTGGCCCTCAGGTTTAAAACCCACGCGGGCATTGCGGGCCGACCGCCACTTGAGCCGATAACATACAGTAGCATCGGTTGCTGCGAGTCCGATAGATACATGAGGGGCGTTGCCCGCGGCTGACCCGTCTTTCGGCCTAAGGTCGTCAGCAGTAGCGTTGGTGTGCCAAAGCTGGCAATGCTGACGAGACCATTCGTTTTGAGCAGTAACCATCGATCGATGGGGGAGAGCAGCGCAACGAACAATCGCCCTCCTAAAGCCGTGCTCGAAATGTTTAGCATCCATTGCAGAAGTCTTGCTTTCATAGCGCCACAAGTCTGTTCTTTCTCGTGTCAAGGCTACCACGTTCCGCGGCGCCGGTAGCAGAACGCGTCAGCGTCCCCCTAGCGGATATCCGATCGAGCAGGTACGCACCGCTCATGCTGAATGTTCCGTGTTAAGCTCGGAAAAAGTCCGAAACTGCTCTGGTGATACGGTTGAAACCAAGGCTAAGTAGCGGGCAGGGATAAGGAGCACGTTAGATGAACGCGAAGCCGCCACCCAATGTTTTGTTGGTCATTACGGATCAGCAGCGCGCCACTGACACAGGGTTCATGGGTAATCCGATCTTAAAAACCCCGCATCTTGATGCTTTGGCGTCACGGTCTATGGTGTTTGATAACGCTTGGGTATCTAACCCCGTCTGCATGCCGAACCGCTCAACCCTAATGACCGGTCGGATGCCCTCAGCTCATGGCGTCATTTTCAATGATCGCTCATTGGAGCCAAGCGTCAACACCTTCGTTCGGGGTTTCCGAAAATCAGGCTATCGAACGGCGCTGATCGGTAAGTCACACTTGCAGCATGGCGTCAGTAAAAACTCGATGGTGCCATTTCGGGGTGGGCCGTCCAGTCAATCGCCCTATCCTGCGGGTTGGGATGCCATTGAAGATTATGAGCGATATACCGCAGGCCCAGCAGCGGATCCGCAAGACTACTATGGCTTTGGTCAGATCGAGCTCAGCCTTGATCATGGCGCAAGCGTTGCCGGTCATCATCTGCAATGGGCGCTGGCGCAGGGGGGCGATTTATCAAAGCTCGTGATTGACCAGGATCGCGATGTACAAGGTTCAAAACGATCGAAGCATTGGCGTCAGATTTACCAGCCGCCGTATGATGAGCGTCTGCATTCAACTCGATTTGTGACAGAGCGGACTCTTGCGTTTATTGAGTCGGCCCATCAGCACCAGACGCCCTTTCTCGCGGTTTGCTCGTTTCCCGATCCGCATCACCCGCTAACGCCACCCGGCAAATGGTTTGATGCGTACCGGCCCGAAGAGATGCTTTTGCCTGAAAGCCGCCATGACGACCTTAAAGACGCCCCAGCGCATTTGAGGCTTTTCAAAGACATCCACCCAAAGGATCAGCGCAATTGGGTCAGCCCGTGCGGTTACGGCAATGATGCGCTACTGGCTGAGGCCATAGCTGCGACCTATGGCATGATTGGGATGATTGACGAGGGGGTGGGTGAGATCCTTGCTCGAATTGAAAGCCTGGGTTTGAGCGAGGATACCATTATAGTCTTTACCTCGGATCACGGGGATATGATGGGCGAGCATGGCTTGTTTTTAAAAGGCTTTATGCACTATCGAGGAACGCTCCAAGTGCCGCTTTTAATCCGAGTGCCCGGATGTGAGGCTGGCAGGACCCAGGCGCTGGCCTCAACGATCGATCTGGGACCGACCCTGATGGCGGCTTGCGGGATTAAGGCCTACGATGGGCTTCAAGGCCATAGCTTGCTGCCAACCATTGCCGCGCCTGCCACCGCCGTGCGGGATTTTGTTTTAATCGAAGATGATGTGCCGTTGGTAACCGCTAAACTGACGCCAATACCCGCACGAACGCGCACGCTGGTGAAAGATGGGTACCGGTATACGCGCAATAGTAAGGGTGAAGAGCAGTTATTTCATCTGGATACCGATCCCGATGAAATGAAAGACGTTAAAAAGACCGATCCGAAGCGCATTCACATGCTGGAGAGCTTGTCTGAGGCCATGATGATGGCGGATGACTCTTCTCGGGGGGCGCCTGCAACCGATGCGATGTAACCCGTTGAGTA
>JABGWC010000058.1 GCA_018645765.1 Gammaproteobacteria bacterium
ATAAGGCAACGATGTGCAGCAGATCGTTCTTTTAAAGCCTTTCTTTGAAGCCTGCTTCTACCTGCCGCGAACCAAAATCACGCTCTCACAAAGCAGGTGTTCAGCTACCCGCTCTAACTCAGATCCCAACCAGGTTTGAGGCCTTGCCTAGCGTTCAAAAGTCAAGCGAACCACCCGCGAGCGCGCGCTTAAAACCCGAGTAATTGGGTTGATCGATTGCAATTTGGTTCACGACGGTTGCCCGCAAGTGCTGTTGAATCGTTTCATCTGATAACGGGGCTTTACCCGTGCGCAAATCCTCAGACAACCTGGCTCGAAGATCCCCTAAAGCTGCCGTTGAGTCGTAGTACTGCCTTAACCGTGCCGTTTCCATGGCCTGGTTTTGTCCGCCCAACGCCAATTCGCGCAGGACCATATCCAAGGAATTACCCGCAACTCGCGCGAGGAACTGCGAGCGACCCTGTAAATTTTGCATTGCGTCGTCTCGCAAATAATCGCGAACACTCTGAATCAGTTCCTGTTGACTGGGCATGTCGAGCCCAAGCGCCGGGGCTGGCGCAAGAAGATCAACAGGACCTGGGATGAGGAGATTGACGCAATCGACTTGGCATTCTGAGGTCCGCCGCCCGATCGCAGGTCGCTCAACCGATTGATCCGGGCCAGAGCGATAGTGCTCGGCCATACCGAGGCATCCGATCGCCCACCAAAACGAGCCAAATACTTCCCAATACTTGACATGGGCGGGATCAACTTTGAACCCACTTTCAGCCTCATAGCCGGCGAACAAGTCCTCATAGGTTCCAAACCCGCCAACCGGCAATTGGCTACCAAACCGCCAAGAATTCGTGCAGATCCAACCCAGATCTCGCATCGGGTCACCGATATGAGCAACCTCCCAATCCAGCACGGCCGAAATACCATCGGGCACCAACATAAAGTTACCCGCCCTGAAATCGTTATGAACCAGTGTTAGCCGATCTGTTTTTGGTAGGTTTTCCTGAAGCCAGCGACCGGTATAATCGATCATCGGTTGCGGCACATTAAAATCGTGGTAGCGCGCCAGCATCTGATCCAAGAACTGCTTTGGCGGCAACTCAGCTAACCGGGACCTGAGACCACTTTGATCCAAGTCGATACCATGAATGCGCGCCAAAATTTCGCCACAAGCCTTCGCAAGCGTAGGTCGTATCGAGGCAAATTGCGGATCTCGCGTAATCCGAGCTCCAAGCGCTTCGCCTTCGATCCACTCCATTATGAAGCCATCACCAAGGTCGTCTTCACGGGTTAAGACGTGATACACCTCAGGCTCCGGCACACCAACCGCCTTGGCCGATTGCATCAACAGCGCTTCAACATCGAGGCCAGGATGAGATGGCAAGGCTTCAACATATTCCCCGCCCGGCGTTCGCCGCATCGCAAGCGGCGTCGCAATCCCATTGAGCATAACCTTCAAGCGATACGTTTCTTGGCTGGCCCCGCCCGACAAGCGCTCCACTTCGAGCAACTCGGTGCAGCCTGTAATGTTTTTCACAACGACGCTTGCAAGTCGCGTTTCAAAAGTCGGCATAACCCCTTCCCAACGATTCGATCCAGTCTTTCAACATCCCCCTACAGCGCCGACTAATCGAGCCGGACACCCTTCGGCGCTTGCTGCTTCATGTAACCAAACATATAACCGGCAATCCGTCGAATTTGAATTTCCTCTGCACCTTCGGTGATGCGGTATCGGCGATGATGCCGATAAATATGCTCAAACGGCTTGTGCCGGGAATATCCCAGTCCACCGTGAACCTGCATCGCTTGATCAGCGGCCTCGCAGCACAAACGGTTCGCTTGATAGTTACACATCGACACCTTATCCGAGACCGTGAAATTACCATAAGTGTCCATCATCCACGCGGTTTTATGAATCAAAGCCCGCAACATCTCGCATCGGGTTTGCAGTTCCGCCAAGGGAAACTGAATCGCCTGATTGGTCGATAGGGGCTTACCAAAGGGTTTACGCTCCATCGCATACCGGACTGACTCGTCAATACAAAATTGGGCAGCGCCCAAACTCGAGGCCGCTTGTCGGATTCGATTTTCATTGAAGAAATGTTGCACGACCCCAAGACCCCGACCTTCTCCACCAAAAATTGCCGAATCATCGACGTAAACATTATCCAGCGAAATCCGGCCGTGATCCGTTGGCATATTGAACGTCCAAAGCATTTCCTCGACCTTAAAGCCTTGGGCATTGGTCGGCGTCAGGAACGCCGTAATACCGTCTCCATCGCCAGGCTTTCCACTCGTTCGAGCGAGGATCATGTCATATTGCGCCTTATGAATTCCTGTATTCCACGTTTTAGCGCCGTTAATGCGCCAGCCGTCGCCATCGCGCACCGCAGACGTCTCCATATGGGTGGCATCAGAGCCATGATCGGGCTCGGTAATGCCGAAAGCAAAGCCCCGCTTGCCTTCAAGTAATAAGGGAATCCACTCCGCTTTCTGAGATTCGGTGCCGTAAGCCAGCATCAGCAGTAAACCAACATTGTTGGCAACGATTGAATGTTCGTTTTGCAGATCGTTATGCAAACCCAAGCCTTTGGCGGCAAAGTGCTCTCGAATCACAGCCATTCCAAGGTTTGAGCCATCTTGGCCACCATAAGCTTCTGGAACGGGATATCGGTAGTGACCGGCCGCATCCGCGCGGCGCCTCGCTTCGCCAAGCAATGCCTCCCATTCTTCACTCGGTAGGCCACCGCGGTCCCAATCGGTTCGGGCATCTTCACGTCGATGATCGAAGAAACGGATATTGTCATTCTCATTTTCGAGGGGCTTAATCTCAGCCTCAATGAAAGCATCTAATACCGATAAATAATCTTGAAGATCCTTTGGGATATCGAAATCCATAACCTACTCCTACTTGCTTGTTGAATTCGTTTTCTGCCGGCTTCGTTGCGCCTGATGGTCGCAATTGATTCGGTAACCGCAGCTTGTTTGAAATGTCTTTTCGCTAAGCTTTTCGCTAAAACAGCCCGACTATCGCAAGACTGTCCTTTGCGCTCTGTCAAGCCTTCGTCAAACACCCTAACACACCCGTTGACTGAGAAAACATCAGACGACGCGAAAGATCAAGGGCGCCAGATCGCCGCCCTTCAAGACATATTCACCCGATTTAAGGGGTTGCACGGTTCCCACCGAACCGGTCATGAGCACCTGACCCGGCAGCAGGGCATGCCCTAGTGCAAGAGCGTGGTTCACCATCCAATGCAGCGCTTTCCATTGCCCACCCAGTACGTCTAATGCTGGGGCATGGTGCAGCGTCTCTTCAGCAGAGAGCAGCGTCAAAGACAGACAGTCCGGATCCGAAATCGGGCTCACGATGCCCTTTATGAATTGCGCTGCCGCCGCATTGTGCATAATCAAATCCGGCAGGCTGGGGGGGAACTGACTAAAATTCAGATCCACCAACTCGACCATCAAACAGATGCCAGCAAAGCACGATTGAAGCGCCGAGACCGACTCTATAGGTGCCGTGATCCGGCGTGACAGCACAAACCCAAGTTCTGTTTCAATCATGCCTTTCGCAAAATCAGCCGATTGAATAACGCGCTCAGGCCGAGCACTCGAGGCAAAGAGCAATCCGAGCGCGGGTTCGGTCGCGCCAAAGGTCTCCTGAACCCGTTGGTTCGTTAAAGCGCCCTTAAAACCGATGACGGCATCATCAAGCCGATGGTGCAACCCCAATCCTTGCACAATATAGGCATCCTTTAGAGTCGCGCCCCAGTCTTCTGGACAACTGGGCTTGGGCTGGGCTTGCCGCCTGGCGTTTTCGATGACCTGCGCCCATTGTTGTTGCTGCTGATCGTTCATATAGGCTCCTGATCATGCCTTTGAAGCGGCGTTCATGTTCCTTCATCAAACCAGTCGCTTATTCGCCGAAATCGTATTGGCGCCTATCGCCGACAAAGCGCGGTCAATCTAGGCAGGTGCGCCATCCCAGAGAAAACCTCTGCTTGATACATCATAGAGGGTGCACTCAGAACACCCAGCTCCGATAGCACACGCGATCGCTCGGCGAGTTCTGCTTTGGCAGCGGCTTGATCAAAGCCACGCATCTCACCTACCAGCGGCGGCATG
>JABGWC010000257.1 GCA_018645765.1 Gammaproteobacteria bacterium
ATGCGCGTTCGGGGATGATATCCGTCCAGGCTGAAGGTTCAGGTTGATCCAAACGCAGCGCAACCAGTCGGCCATTGGGCGCGCCATGGTTGGTGAACAGCAGTAGCGTTTCATCGATGCCTTTAACCAGGCGGGTGTCAGTATGGTCCTCGGTTGGAATTTCAATGAAGGGGCTGTCAGGCTGGCTCAAATCCTGGATGAACAAAGTATTGCCAGCGGTGGTTTGCGCCGTCTGGATGGACAAATATCGTTGGTCTTCGGTTAAGTCGGCACTCACATAACGCCGCTTTTCATCTCCTGGGCCGCCATAGATGAGTTCATCATCCTGCTGAGCGGTGCCGAGACGATGGAAATACAACCGATGGTCATCAACCTGCGCTGTGAGGGCGCTCCCATCTGGCGCTTGGTAGCTCGAGTAGTAAAACCCCGCGTCTCCGAGCCAAGTAATACCAGAAAACTTCACGTTCTGCAGCGGCGGCTCGAGGGCTTGCTGGGTGGCCGTATCCAAAATATGAATGCTGCGCCAGTCGCTGCCCGCTTTGGATTGCGTATAGGCGCTGAATCGAGCGGACTTTGAAAAGGCGACCTGAGCAATGGAGAGGGTGCCGTCGTCGCTCAGCGCGTTGGCATCTAAAAAGACTTCAGGTGCTTGGTTTGGCTTTTGCCGCATCAAAACAGAATGATTCTGCAATCCCGTGTTTTGGTAGAAATACACCCAATCGCCTTCTTTGAAGGGCGCCGATATCCGAGGATAGTGCCAGAGTTCGGTGAGTGCGTTTTGAAGGGCCGCCCGATAGCGGATCTGTGACAGATAGCTTTGAGTCACGTGATTTTGATCCCGCACCCAGGCCGCGGTCTCAGTACTTCGATCATCTTCCAACCAGCGGTAAGGGTCCAGAATGGTTTGCCCGAAATAAGTGTCTTGGTGATCACTTACGCGGCTTATTGGATAACTGGGTCGCACAGGCGCCTCGGAAGCGAGGAGGGCATCAGGCTGATCGGTTTCCGCGCAACTACTGATGATGAGGATCACCAAAGTGAGCGCGGTATATCGGCGCAAGGCTGGCCATTGACCGCTCTGAGGCGCCGGGCCAAGTGCGGCAGGGAAGGGGTTAAAGGTTGTCATGAGTATGAGCCGTTAGGGTTGCGCAGGTTTTAAAGGGTAGTGTCGCCATTAATGATGGGTTGAGGTCGATCCATTAAGGACTTTAAAAAGCTGGAAAACGCTTCGATCGTGTGTTCGGTTCGCTGTGGCCCTGCGATGTCGCCTGAGAAGACGTGCGCAACGGCGTTGGGTTCGGTCAGTATGGGAAGGTGCGCTTTGTCGTCTGTCTGCCACTGCTGGAAAACGCGTTTTGCGGCTTTGGCGGAGATGGTCGGGTCATTATCCATGACCATCATCGCCATGGGCGTGGTCCAGGCTGGTATTGGTTGCGCCCTGAACCAATCCACAACCTTCTGCATTTCAATCACGGCTTGAATATCATAGGTACTGGTCCAATAGCGTGCAGCAGCCTCGTTTTCTGGGGTCCAGCTGTGGGTCCTGCCCAGCAATCGTGGCACGATCGATTCGGCAAAGGGCATGGTGAGTAAAAAGTCGAAAGGGTTATTGATCTTAAAGTTAGGGGCCATAAACAGGTGGGCAAAGGGCGCTTTATAGCGGTGCTGCAGTCGACGGTCCGCCCAACAAGCTAAGGGTGCACCGGTTGAGGTGCCGACCAAGATCACTTGCTCGCCCAACCGGCAAGCAAGATCATAGCTGTCCACGACGCTCGCCAACCAGTCTTCAGCCGCACAATCCATGCCGTTTTCAGTTAAGCCATGACCCGCGAGACGCACTTCGATCAAGTTGGCTTTGAAGTCGTCTGCCAACCGCTGGGTGACCGGCGCAGTTTCCTGACGACAAGCCGAGAAGCCATGGATCCCCAAAAAGGCAAACGGGGTTTGAGTTGGATTGTCAGGATCTTGGTAGCGGATTCTCGCAGCGCCGCCATCAACGACCAAAGGTTGCTGCGCCTCGACACCACGCAGCCAGTCGCTGAGGTCCTTAACGCGCAGGCTTTTGGGTACCCGAGATTCTGGGGGCTGGTCTGAAAGCTTGGGGCGTTTAAGCATCGGGTACCTATCACGTTGAGCTGAACAGGGCAGCATCGGGTAGCGCGCTGAAGGTTAAATCAGCTGAACGAGACCTCCGGCTAAGGGGTCAGTACATGCCCTGTATTGAAGCCTAAATAGTACCGCGTTTCGATCTTTTTGTTTCGCTTAATGGTGCATTGCAGTAAGATTCCAGCATGCGACTACAAGCGATAAAACTGGCTGGATTCAAATCTTTTGTGGATGCCACGACCGTGCCATTCCCCAATAATCTTTGCGCCGTGGTCGGCCCAAACGGGTGCGGTAAGTCAAATATTATCGACGCAATTCGTTGGGTCATGGGCGAGGGTTCTGCAAAGAATTTACGTGGCGAGTCGATGACCGATGTCATCTTCAACGGCGCCAGCACCCGCAAGCCAGTCGGTCAGGCCACCATCGAGCTCTTGTTTGACAATTCTGCGGGTCGATTAACCGGCGAATATGCCGCGTACTCTGAAATCTCGATAAAAAGGCAAGTGTCACGGGACGGCCAGTCCAGCTATTTTCTGAATAGCGTTAAGTGCCGGCGCAAAGACATTACGGATATCTTTTTAGGGACCGGTTTAGGGCCCAGAAGCTACTCGATCATTGAGCAGGGCATGATTAGCCAATTGATCGAGGCGAAACCCGAAGAGTTGCGGGTTTATCTCGAAGAAGCGGCCGGTATTTCAAAGTACAAAGAGCGGCGAAAAGAGACAGAACGCCGAATCGCACACACGCGAGATAACCTTGATCGGTTGACGGATCTGCGCGAGGAACTCGAGCGGCAGATTCATCATTTGGAGCGTCAAGCTAAAAATGCCGAGCGCTATACCGAGTTTAAAAAGGAAGAGCGCGAGGTCAGTGCACAGCTCTCGGCCCTGCGATGGCAAAATCTAGATCAGAAAGCGGGCGTTCAGCAGCAACAGATCGATCAATTTGAAATTGAATTACAAGCCCGGATCAGTGACCAGCGCCGTGTTGAGGCCGATATTGTTGCGTTGCGGGATCAATTGATTAGCTCTAATGACGCCCTCGCAGCGGTTCAGCAGCGCTTCTATGATGAAGGTACTGAGATTGCACGGATAGAAGAAAGTATTCAGTACCAATCCGAGCGTGCTCGAACCCTTGCCGATAGCTTGCGCCAAACCGATCAGGAACGAACGGAAACGGCTGCGAGCTTGGGGAGTGATGAAGCGCTGATTAGCGATTTGGCTGAGCAAATCGAGCGCCTAGCGCCGGAGCGAGCGGCCCTAAGCGACTCTGAGATGGCCTCGAAAGAACAACTGGAGATGGCTGAGCACCATGTTGCGGAACTGCAGCAGCGCTGGGACCAATTTACCTCTGAGGCGGCCAAGGTGGCGCAGGCGGGTGAAATCGAGCAATCAAAAATCGCGTTGCTTGAAGATTCGCTCCAACGTTTAAATCAGCGTCTCAAAGCGGTGGGTGATGATAAAACCCGGCTCAGTGAGCAGGCCGTGGCGGAAGAAATTGGTCCGTTAGAAGCCATGATCGAGACCCAAGAGGCGCAAGTTGAGCGCATTCAGGCCGAGTTTGATGGTTTGGCACGTCAGCTTCAAAGCCAGCGGGTCCAAAACGAGCAGTTGTCGCGGACCCTGAACGAGCAGCGCAGCGAAATGCAGCATCTTGCCGGTCGACGCGCATCCCTCGACGCGCTTCAGCAAGCGGCCCTAGGTCAGGCTGGCGATGATACCGCTTGGGTCAGCGAGCAGGGACTTGAATCAGCGCTTCGGGTCGGCGAGTCATTAGAAGTTGACGCGGGCTGGGAAGAAGCGGTGGAAGCGGTCCTTGGGGATGCGTTACAAGGGATCCTCGTCAGCAATCTTCGAGAACTGTCGCCAGCGGTCGCGCGATTGACGCAAGGCTCGATAACCCTAATGGGAATGTCGGCTACGCGCGCCGTGGTTGCAGAGGGTGAAGCGCGGGTCTCGCTTGCCGCGAAAATTCAGTCCGGCGCAGAGCTGTCGGCCTGGTTAAGCCACGTCTACGTTGCGGAAGACTTGGAAGATGCTTTAAGCCTGGCTGAAAATCTTGCACCAGACGAATCAGTTGTCACGCGCGATGGCCTGTGGATGGGGGCGAGTTGGATTCGCGTGAGCGCGGATAAAGATGTCACGGCGGGTGTGCTGCAGCGACAAAAAGAGCTCACCAGTTTGATTGCGCAAATTGAAGCCTTGGAATCCCTGATTGATACAACAGATGAAGAATTGGCGGCCGGTGCGATTAACTTGACCGTCTTAGAACAAGATCGCGATGCCTTGCAGAGCCGTCTCGCCGAGCAGCAGCGCGCTTATGGTGAAACGAGAGCCCGGCTGACGGCCAAGCGCATCCAAGCAGAACAAATTGCGTCCGAACTAGAGCGAGCCGATCGAGAAATCACCCAGTCTCAGGCACAACTCGAGACGGATTCCATCCAGTTACAAGGGGCTCGGTCTCGATTGGGCGGTGCTATGGACGAGATGGAAGGCGTTGAGGCCACCCGTGCTGAGTTGGCTGAGCAACGGCACAGCGCGCAACAAGCCTTAGTCACGTTGCGTCAGCAAGCGCAAGCGGATCGGGACGCAAACCACCAATTGGCGCTGCGAACGCAAAATCTCACAGCGCAGCTAGCCGCAACCGGTCAAGCCATTACGCGTTTAACCGCCCGACAGACAAGCCTGGTTGAGCGCAAGCAAACACTTGAAGCGGACATTGCGGCGTTGGCTGAACCGACGACAGAGCTGCAAGCGAATCTCCAGCAGCGGCTTCAGACGCGGCAGGTCATTGAAGCAGAATTACTGGCGGGCCGTCAGGTTGCGCAGAAGATTGAATTTGATATCCGCAGCAATGAAAGTCAGCGTGCGCAGTTTGAAGAGGGCGTCGATCAGGTGCGAGGGCAGCTCGAAAAGGCCCGATTAGAATTCCAAACCCTAGATGTTAAGCGCAGCACAATTGAAGACTTGCTCAAAGAGGCCGGCGCCGTGCTACAGGAGGTCATAGGCGCCATGCCTGAAGACGCGGATATCCCAGTCTGGGAAACCCAGCTCACAAAAATAGAGAATCGCATCCAGCGTTTGGGCGCCATCAATTTAGCGGCCATCGAAGAATACAAAGTACAAGCCGAGCGTAAAGCGTATTTGGATGCGCAAAATGACGATTTAGAGAAAGCACTCGATACCCTGATGATGGCCATTCGAAAAATCGATATTGAAACCCGCACGCGATTTAAAGAAACTTTCGACCTGGTTAACACCAAGCTCCAGCAGCTCTTTCCGAAGTTGTTTGGGGGGGGCCACGCCTATTTAGAAATGACGGGTGAAGACCTGCTCGACACCGGCGTTGCCTTGATGGCAAGGCCTCCCGGTAAGCGCAACAGCAGCATCCACTTGCTGTCCGGTGGAGAGAAAGCGCTGACCGCCATAGCGTTGGTATTTTCAATTTTCAGTTTGAATCCAGCGCCCTTTTGTTTGCTGGATGAGGTGGATGCGCCATTGGATGATGCCAATGTCATGCGCTATTCCGAGCTGGTGAAAGAGATGTCGCGTACGGTGCAGTTTATCTACATCACGCACAACAAGGTGGCCATGGAAATGGCGGAGCAATTAATGGGCGTCACAATGCACGAGCCGGGGGTGTCCCGATTGGTGTCTGTCGACGTTGAAGAAGCGGTTGCGATGTCGGCAGTTTAGACCGGGTCGTATGCTTTCAAGAAAAGCGTAGGTTAGACACGATATTTTTGAGAAACGGGCGCTTGAAATGCGCGATAAAAATAGTTTCTGTTGAAAACAGGGCTTGAAAACAGGGCTTGAAAAACAGGCTATAAAATACTGTTAAAAAATCACGTTTAAGGGCTGCGCCAACCGTTCGCGATTCTCAGGCAGTACAGGTGTAGGGGAAGTCGGCCAACCTGGCCAACCTGAAAAGGGGTCGCAGAACACATCGGTCTGAGGCACACGCTTAGATTGTGGTGGGTTGAGCAAAACAGGTAAGCGACAAAGACGTCAGAAGAGAGGTCATTGTGGAACTGGAATTGCAAG
>JABGWC010000132.1 GCA_018645765.1 Gammaproteobacteria bacterium
TGGCAATATGATCGATTTCGGTATTCCAGATCCTGCCAAAGTAACTCGTACAGCACTTCAAGCGGCTGCATCGGTTGCGGGTCTTATGATCACAACTGAGTGCATGGTGACGGATGTGGTTGAAGAGAATGCACCTGCAGCCGGCGGTATGCCTGACATGGGTGGTATGGGCGGTATGGGCGGTATGGGCGGTATGATGTAGTCCAACCCCTGATGAAAGAGCCCCGCTAAATGCGGGGTTTTTTTTGCCAGTTCGTTCGGTTGTGTTGGCCGCTTAAACGTTCTAATTTTTACGCTTTATGAAGAATCAATTTTCTCTCAGAATTTCTGCGCTAGAAATGCAGCGCTACTATTCCGGCCAGGCCAGACACGTTGCTGTGACCGCGGAAAATGGTCAGCGCTTGCAATTCTCTGCTGAATTACTGCGCCAGTTCGTGACTCAATATGGTGTTCAAGGCTGGTTCGAGATTGAATACGATGATGCTGGTAAGCTCTAAGGCTTGGTGTATTTAAAGCCGTTCTGACTTCAGCCTGTAAAAGCTTATGTTTTGGGAAAAGTTTGCTATAGTACGGCGGTTGAACCCGTTCCGAGAGCGCGTTCAAAAAAGGCATCAGGTTTCGTTAAACAATATAAAGGGAAGGATATGGATATTCCATTATTTTCAGAATACGGTGTGAACTACCTCGTTAGATGGGGCCATCTTCTGTTCGGTATCGTTTGGATTGGGTTGTTGTATTACTTCAATTTCGTTCAAACGGAGTATTTTAAAGAAGCCGAAGCGGATCATCGTTCTGGTGCGATCCAGAAGCTTGTGCCGCGCGCGCTATGGTGGTTCCGTTGGGGCGCAGCCTTTACCTTCCTAACCGGTCTTTATCTGTTATACCGTCTCCACGGCGCTATGACCTATGATATTACCGTTGGCGCAACGTTGGGCACGCTCATGGCCTTTAATGTATGGTTCATTATTTGGCCAAATCAAAAAATAGTGATCGCATCCGCAACGCAAGTCGCGGGTGGTGGTGAGGCACTGCCGGAAGCCGCTGCTGCCGCGCCAAAAGCAGGCCTGGCATCTCGGACTAACACTTTGTTTTCCATCCCAATGCTGTTTTTTATGGGGTCTTCGGCGCATTTACCAAGCGGCATGGTAACTGATGAGATGGCCGCATCAACCGTGAGTTTGGTTGCAGTCTTTGCCATCATCTTGTTGCTGCAGGTCAATGCCATTCGCGGCAAGCAAGGGCCTATGACCTCGGTCGTTGGCGTGATTCATTGTGGATTGGGACTCACCGCTGTGCTGTATGGTTGCATGCACTTACTGTAGCCCAATCTGTAAAATAGCTTAAAATGCGGGGCCTTTATGGTCCCGTTTTTTTTTGGAAAGAGCCTTTATGAACGATGATATAAAAAATTTGGATGACCTGCCGTCCATTACGCCCGACGCTGCGGATGTTTCTTCTTACCGTCGTGGTGGTCGCTCTGAGGCGCCTAAGCAGAGTAACTTTAACGGGATCTTGATGTTTATCGTTGTTTTGATGCTGTTAGTGATGGGTTTTGGTGGATATGTGCTCTTTCAAGTTCAAACCAAACTTGATGAAGCCAATGGGTTATTAGAGAAAAGTCAGGCCAGCATTGGAGAGCTTGAAAGCAGGCTCGCGGCAACCGGAACGGATGTCTCAAAAACATTTAAGACAATGCAGGAGCAGTCGAACACCAATATGAGTGAAATTGACAAGCTTTGGGCGGTCGCTTATCGGCAGAACAGACCTAAAATTGAAAAGGTTGCTGAAGATCTGGAGACAGCGATTACGGGCTTCAAAGCCGAGCTTGATCCGATTGCAAATGCGGTATCAGGTGTTGGCGCTAAAATTGATGGGTTAAATAAAGACTTGATCAGCTTGAAGCAACAACGGTCCATGGATAGTGAAGATCTCTCAACAGAGCTTGCGCTGATCCGACAACAAAATCAGGACCAAGCCGATACGCTTGAAACCTTGCGGCGAGCCGGCACGGTGATGTCGAAACAGATCAGCGAAGCAAAAGCAGATATTGGCTCGCATATGAACTACCGTCAGCAGCACAACACCGAAGTGATCGAAATGAAAAAGCAGATCCAGCGGTTGGATGATGCCCTTGTTGCGCCAACAATGGAGTGAGGTTTTGTGGAATGGGCGGGTTGGTCTGAGAGTTCTTAGTCGTCAGCCCACTGGCTTAGAACACTAATAGGGACGTCATGATTTTGGTAAGCGACGACAACCCCCTCCTCGGTAATAGCCTTGAGTAAGAGCCCGGAGCCGAATCGATTCCCCTCTCGGAGGGATTGACCATTGATCACCACCATCCGAAGACTGGCGTCGTTCGCAAAAATATGACTTGAAAAACGAATGGCTGAGATTTCCTGTCTGATTTGGCGACTTAAGCTGTCTTGGAAGGGGGCGGTTTGCGCAGGCGATCGTTCGCGGGCTGGCCTTGAAGGGCTTGACCCGATTAATGCTGGTTCAGGGCGGGCCGCACGCGTCTCACGGTTTAAGGCGCGATCATTATTCGGCTGACTTTGACGGATGGTGGTTTGCGTTTTGGGCGTTAAACTGATTGCTGTATCGGTTGCTTTCGGGGTCTCGACTAAAAACACAAACCAAATGATCAAGCCAAGCAGATTTAGGATCACGACACAGCTTGCAGCGATTGCCCAGAGACGTTTAATCGGTGTGCGGTGGGTGGGTTTTTGATGAATCGTATTCAAGCCAGGCGTACGGTGCTGTTTTTTCTCTTCTTCTGACTTATTGAGCGCATCAAGGATGTAAGACATTAGAAGCTGTCTCCGTCTAAACGGGGCGTGTTGATATCGTCCGCACCATTGATTTTAATCCAAGTTTTAACGCCAGCAATTCCGTCCGGAGTCAGACCTGTGGTGAGCTGAAATTGCTTTACTCGAACTTCTAACTCGCCGTCAAACACATAACCTTGCGACGTCGGACCCGTTCGATCATTGATTACCTGTAACCGGTTGACCAGCCAGTCCACAGCAGGGCCCCGATCACCCATCGAGATGGGGGCCTTGTACCCCGGCGGCGCCCGCCACAGAAGCGTGAAATTACCGCTCCAAGCATCGAGCAGTTCTGTAATCCGGACTCGATGGGTCGTGCCGCCCACTTTTAGCGATGCGCTACCACGGTCGAGTTCAGTCAGCGTAAACCATTGATTATTAAGATTGATGACCACAGGCCGGTTGAAATCATTCATTTCATTGAGGCCAGCGATGCTCGAAAAGCAAAATAAGCCGATGGTTTCTGCAAGCTCACAAGAGGCGGAATCTGGATCGGTGAAGTCGACGCCCCACAACTGGAGCAGATCATTCAAAGCCGCCCCTGCGATGTCATGGCCGCGAATCAAGCTTAATGAGGTTAGGCTTTCCCTTACCTGATTCGCGTAAGGCGTCGAGATTGTGCTGGGCGTGGGCGGCGTTTCCTCAAACGTTGACACGCCCAAGGGTTCGGCTATTTCAAGACGCTTCTGAGGGCCTGGCGTCACATAAGTGGAGGCGTCTTCGGTAGGGTCCTGACGCGTCTTCGCTGATTGGGCGATTGTCACGACAGTGTCTTGCTGCACCGCGGGTTGCACCTGCACACTGGACTGCTCTGATTGGCCGGTGAGCATTAGGATTATGAGCCCTGTCAGTACAATCAAACAACCAATGCTTGCGATTGCGATCAGTCTCCAATTAGGACTCGCTTGGGTCTCGGGGCCAAGGATTTCCGAGGCCGCTTTTGCCACGATTTTTGGTGTGACTTGAAGCTCGCCCTCAGAATAGGTGCCCAGCAGCGAGCGATCACAAACCAAGTTGATAATGCGTGGAATACCTTGGCTGATTTTATAAATTCGATCGATCGCGGGTTTTGTGAAGAACGTACCCTTTGCCCCAGCCACAACCAAACGATGCTTAATGTAGGCTGAAATTTCATCGCGATTCAAGGCATTCAGGTGAAACCGAGCTGTAATCCTTTGCGACAATTGTCGCAGTTCAGGTTTCGCGAGGAGTACTAAAAGTTCTGGCTGGCCAAGCAAAATAATCTGGAGGAGTTTGCGCTGGTTTGTTTCGAGATTGGTCAGCAAGCGCAGTTGTTCTAACACCTCGATGGATAAGTTTTGGGCTTCGTCAATGATGAGTACGGTGCGTCGGTCGTTGGCATGGGCCTCAAGCAGATAGGCGTTAATGCAGTCGGTTAGGACTTTAATGGTCGCGCCTTGCGGATAGCTGATCTTTAAGTCGTCGCAGGCTGCCGCAAGCAGTTCAGCGGCCGTTAATTTTGGATTGAGAATGAAGGCGGTATCCACTTGGGTCGGGATTTGCTCTAGCAGGCATCGACAAATCGTAGTTTTGCCGGTGCCGACCTCACCAGACAATAGGATGAAGGCGCCATCACCTTGGATACCGTACATCAAATGCGCAAGCGCCTCGCGATGCCGGTCACTCATATAAAGATATTGAGGGTTCGGTGCAATCGAGAAGGGGGATTCTTTCAGCCCGAAGTAGTCATTGTAGATTGAAGTCAAAGCGGATCCTCCAATCGGCAAGCATAGCAGGAGAGTTAGTTAGGCTCTAGCAGTTGCTGCAAAACGGTATCTTTCTTATCCCAACGATCTAGCAAGATTTGCTTAACCTGTTTACCCATTGACTTAGCGGCGCCGGATTCTGCGAAGTCATGTCGGTTAGGGACTCCCAGTCGGTCAATTTGGATTCTTATCGGCGTTGGGTGGCCGCAGATGAAAGACCAGAATGATGGGGTCTCATCTTGGTACGCCAATGTAACATCCAAGATCGCACTGAGATCATCCTGCATGGAATCGACGACCATGGCGACACCGCCGCCTTTGGGCTTGAGTAAGTGTTGATAGGGACTCTTTGATTGTCTTTGTTTCTCGGGGGAGAAACGAGTGCCCTCCACAAAATTTAGAACCGAAACCGGCGTGAGCTTAAATCGCTCACAGGATTTTAAGGTCGTCTCAAGATCCCGGCCATTTAGATTGGGTTTTTTGGCAAGGATACGTTTGTTGTAACGCTTCATGATGGGGAAATCGAGCGCCAAGAAGCAAACTCCAAGGATCGGAACAAATAGCAGCGTTTGTTTAATAAAAAACTTCAACATTGGAACTCTTTTGTTCAGGATCCGCTGCAGAATCACGATATCGGTCCAGCTTTGATGGTTGCAGATGACTAGGTACCACTCGTCAGGACTTAATTTGGGATAGTGCGTAACGCGTATGTCTAGCGTTTGAAAGGTATCGATAATACGGTTGTTGTTGGCAATCCAACCCTCAGCACAGCGCATTGAAATCTGCGTGCATAGCGCTTGGTATCGGGGAGGGATAAGCCCACGCAGTAGTGCTGCTATACACAACGGTATCGCAAGGATCAAGGTGTTAAAGAACATAAGCAGTAGTGTGACACTGCCCCGAATGAATCGCATGGTCTGCCTTAAGTGATCGAATGGTCAGAGTTAAGAATAGTCCTGTGACGTCGCCTCGTCACCCCTTTCAGTAGATTGATCTTTGCCGTCCTGACGGGCCTGAATCGTTAGATCAGCCAAACGCTCAGCGAGCTAATCAAAAAGGCGCCGATAATATTGAGCGCTAAA
>JABGWC010000056.1 GCA_018645765.1 Gammaproteobacteria bacterium
ACCGAAAGGGTGAGTCCGGTGCGGGTTGCATACTCGCGTTGCGCCGTAAGTTCCAGGCCCTGAACCGTCGCTGCATTACCGTTGAAGCTATCGCCGGGGGTGCATTGTGCGCCTGAAGATGCTGTGCACTGGCCCAGTAGATTGTCGTAGTCGCTGAGGAAATAGATTGCCTCGATCGCTGTTGGCCCACTGCTTCTGAAACCCAATTCATAATTCAGCGCGGTTTCGGGCTTGACGCCCGGCGCATTGCTCGGCGTTGTAAACCCCTTGTGCACGCCGGCAACGACCGATACCGTCGGCGTGAGCGGCCATAGGAAACCAACGCCGGGCAGCAGTACCTGCACTTTGTTCCTGCGCTGGTCACGCAGGTTACCAGGGCTGCGGTCTGCGGGATCGGTTGTTCGACTGGGTTGCGTTTCCCAGCGCGTTCGATCCTGGCGAATCCGTTCAAGGCGCAGGCCGGGTGTCAGGACAAGGGACTTGAAGGTGATACGGCTTTGCAAGTAGGCCGCCACCGCTTCAGCGGTTTGTAATCGATTGCCAGCATTACCCCAGCGCCCGATGTCATCGAGCAGGAGTTGACCAAGGCTTTGGTGGTAGGTGCTATCGCGTTGGAGTCGGTCTTCGCCGTCCTTATGCAGGCGCAGACCGGCCTCAAAATCATAATCAACCGATTCGGTCTGAAGGCTGTGGGTGAGCTTGGCCTGAATGCCTCGTGAGAAATATTCCCGGGCATTGGCTCGAAGTCCGATGCTACCTGGGGCCGTGTCCTCGGTGCCGTCCAAAATACTTTGATAGGGTTCTGCAAGACTGGCGTCATTAGCGGTATTAATGGCTTGAATGACCGAGAGCCAGTTTTTGCCTGTGAAAGAATCCGCGTTCTGGCTGCCGTCAATATCAAGTTTCTCGGTCTTGAACCAATTCCGGGCATGCTCATTATTGTACAGCGCAACCTCTAACTCGGTCGTTGGGGTCGCTTTAAATCGGTAAAAGAGGGCCTGTTGTTGATGATCGGTCTCAATGGCATCCAGTTCTGATAACCCATAACGACGGGTGGGGGATTGCCCGAAATCCTGATCCGTCAGGCCCAAATAGCTTTGATTGGAGGATTGTTGCGTCGTTTGCAGTTTTGCGACCCATTCATGCCGTGCATCATTGGATCGCACTCGCATCTTGACCGTGTAGTCGGTTAGGGACAGTCCCGTGTTTCGATCACTGCGGTCGATTGTTTGGAAGCCGTCAGAACGCCAGTGATGCGCATCGACCAGCAGGACGACTTGATCACCCAGTGGTTGCTGAGCGGTAAAATGTAGCCTTTGGGTCACGTCGCTTCCGGCCTCTGCAAACAGATCCATTTTCGCGCGGTCGGCGAAGGGGGTCGAAACCAGGTTCAAGGCGCCGCCGATGGTGTATGGCCCCTGTGAAATTGCAGCGGGTCCTTTTAAAACTTCGACTGCGTGCATGCGGCCCATTGTCGGAAAATAATATGCGGAAGGGGCTGAGTAAGGCGCCGGTGCAATCAAGATGTTGTCTTCGAGCAACGTAATGCGGCTGCTGCGTTCACTGGCAACACCCCGAATGCTGATGTTTGGACGCAAACCATAACCATCTTCGATTTGAAGAGAAACGCCAGGCACTTCGCGCAATACTTTTTGGATGTCCGAATGATGGAATGCTTCCAACCGCTCAGGGCCGATAAAGCGTGCGGCGCCGGTCATCTGCTTTGCACCCGCGACCGAGCCGACAATCGTTATTTCTTCAATTTGAGCACTTTTTTGATCTGAGATATCAGCGTGGGCCACGAGGCTCGTGCTGAGGGCGGCGACAAAGCTCAGACTACAGCAGCCGATGAGGGGAAATAGATTGGACATGACACGATAAGGCCTAATTCAGAGATCGGAATGCTAATCTAAATAAGAATCATTATCAATTGCAGCTGGAAGGTCGTTCAAATGTTGTGTGTCTTAAAAAACTGGGTTGATATAGATGGGGCGCGATTAATTGGTCTCGGGTCCGTATCACGTTGTTTTTCTGACGTGCGCCGGCGTTAGAAAGGCTCATCCTCACGGCCGACGCCCGCTCGAAGCAACGCTTTGAAACTGCCTTGAACGTCACGCTGTCCTGTAACAACCTGCATGACCTCCGCCGCAATGGGCATTTCCACCCCAAATTGCTCGGCGAGCCGCATGACGGCGGGCGCGCTTTTAATGCCCTCAGCCACCATAAACATGTCTTGAATGATGCTGTCGATGCTGTTGCCCTGCCCAAGTTTGAAGCCGACGGTATGATTTCGAGATTGCGCGCTGGTACAAGTTGTGACCAAGTCGCCCATTCCTGCTAGGCCTGAAAACGTTTCGGCTTTCGCGCCCATTGCCAAACCGAGACGGGTTATTTCTGCTAAGCCCCGAGTGATGATTGCTGCACGGGTATTGTTACCAGCTCCAAGGCCATCGCTCATGCCCGCAGCAATCGCAATGATGTTTTTGAGAACGCCGCAGAGCTCGCATCCGACGACATCATCATTGGTATACACCCGGAATAAGGGGGAATGGAAAATACGTTGTAAGTGACTTTGATCGTCTGGATTGGGGGTTGCCAGCACGCTTGCCGCTGCAAAACCCGCCATAATTTCTTGAGCTAAGTTGGGGCCGGTTAGAACCGCAGCAGGGTGATCAGGACAAACGGCTTGAATAATTTCGGTCATCCGTGCGCCGCTCGAAAACTCCAAGCCTTTGCTAAGGGACACGATCGGTGTCAGAGGCTCTAAATAACGCGCTGCATCCGTCAGTACCGCTCGAAAATTTTGTGCTGGAATGGCCATAACCAAAACTGATTGCCCTCTCGTTGCGTCCTGTAACCGATCGGTTGCTTGCAGCTTGGGCGATAGTCGGGCTGATGAAAGATAGCGGTCGTTGGTATGGTGGGCGTTGATTTCATCCGCAATGTCTGAATTTCGAGCCCAAAGCGTGACGTCGTATCGACGAGACAATAGATGTGCAACGGTGGTTCCCCAGCTACCACCGCCGAGCACGCCGATATTCATGCCGGACTCGGTTGGTATAAGCAGGGAATGCGCTTCAAATCCCGAACGAGCTCAGGTGGGGTATCGGCCGGCAAGCTGATGCAATCAACCAGTCCACCAAAGTGCGCTTCAATGGCCGATTTGAGGCGGTCATAGGGCGCAACGGCTGCGAATTCATGAACGAGGTCATCTGGGATCCGCCGAGTCATGTCATCCCATCGACCTGCTTTAGACAAAGCGTTAAGCTCCTCACCCAAGTCTTGCAAGCCATGACTTGCGAGGACGGGCCAATAAGAGGGGGTTGAGCCATAAAACCCGATTCGCGCTCGAACCCACTCGAACTGTCTGTCCAGGGCGGCTTTGTTGGCGCCCGTAACCACAAAACCACCACCGGAGATCTCAAATTGCGCGCGGGCATAGCCTCGAGCGGCGAGGCTTTGGTGGATGCCAGGTAGGATGGATTCCGTCAAATACTTTGGTGTACAGAAGGCATGCAGCATGACGCCATCACAGGCGCTTGCCGCAACGTTCATCATAGCGGGCCCAACGGCTGCTATGTGTAATTTGGGTAACGCACTGGTCAGTGGCTCGGGCGTGAAATTGGGCGTCATCAGACTGAACTGATAGTGCTTACCCTCATATTGAAGCGGAGTGCCATCCCGCCAGCAATCCCAAATCGCTTGGATTGCTTCGACATATTCCCGAAGTCGAGGCGCAGGCGGGGACCAGGGGACGCTGAAGCGTCTCTGGTTATGCCCCTTCACTTGGCTACCTAGACCCAAGACAAACCGGCCGGCTGTGGCGGATTGCAAATCCCACGCGAGTCCGGCTGCCACCATTGGGCTGCGTGCGAACGCGATTGCGACATTGGTTCGCAGCTCAAGCTGCTGGCTGTGCACCGCCGCGATGGCCAGCGGTAAAAACGGGTTGTGACGGTTTTCTTGAGTTGATAAGCCTGAAAACCCGTTGTGTTCTGCCGCTTGGGCTAGGCTGGGAATGTCATTGAGACGCTCGGCGGGGACGCCAGTGAGAATTTTCATAGCTGATTTGCCTGAGCAAGGACGTAGATAGTCGCACAGATTTTCTAACGCTCGCAAGCTGCGCGAAGGCTGGGGCATCGCTTTGATCGCTCGGAAATCTCAACGCGTTATGAGATTAAAGCTTGGATGCCAAAGGTTAAATACGCCAAGAACACCGTCAGAGCGATGAGGGCTTGAGTATCAAACAGGGGTGATTTGAATTTCATGAATCAGATATTAGATAAGGCGCGGCAAGCAGAGAAATACCGATTTTGCCTATGCTTAGCGCCAAGGACGATAATGATCACGGATTGTTAGATTTTAGGGTCCTAAGGTACGAGAGTGATCACTAAAAATAGGGCGCTTGGCGCGACCAAGCACCACAATCCGGTTGCGAAGACGAATAGCCTCGGCTGGATGCTTCGCAGGGTTGCGACCGAGATTTCTAGACCGATGAGAAATAACGCCAAAACCAATAGTGCCTTTGAGAGCCAGGCGGCACTGACCAGTACGAGCGGCGGCAGACTGATCAGTGAGCCCATCATACTGGCAATGACAAATAGCAATACGAAAGGCGGTAGCCCAATGCCGCGACCCTTGCGGCGATAGAGAACGCTGAGCAGCAGCGCTGTCGGGATTAACCAGAGGGTTCGACCGAGTTTGAGGGTCGTTGCAATTTGGGCCGCCTCGTCTCCGTAGAGCTGTGCGGTTGCCACCACACTGGCTGTGTCATGAATAGCCAGCGCTGACCAGATTCCGAATTGGGCCTGACTGAGATCTAAGAACTGACCAATCGCCGGAAAGGTCAGTAAAGCGACCGCATTCATTGTGAAGATGAGGCCTAAAACTGCGCCGGTTTCCATCGGCTTGGCGTTAATGATGGGTGACAGGGTCACGACTGCGGTGCCGCCGCAGATCGCGCTGCCAGCGGTCACCAGCAGGCCCTGACGCTTGGGCAGGTTCAACAGTCGATAGCCCAGAAGTCCCAGGGCCGCAACACACAGCACATAGCCGGCGACAACCCATGTGTAATCACTGGAGATGCGCAGGAGTTGCTCGCCCTGGATCCCCAAACCCAATAAAACGATCCCAGTTTGCAAACTGTATCGGCCGATTGTGCGGGTGTCGGTCAAACCCTTTGCACCGCCCGAGACCGCGATCGCCGCGCCGATTAAAAAGGCGACAGCTGGGTTCCCAAACCAAATCAGCAATCCGGCAAGGCCTACAATCATGGCGGACAAGGCAACCGGCATGGTGGTTCTCATTAAAAGTTTCGCGTAGTCGGATTATTCCTGATTACCACGGCTTTAGACAGCCCGGCCTGGTAGGAAACCGCGTTGACTGAAAAAGGATAAAAGGCTGGGTAATAAAAATAAGCTTAGTAGCAATAGCCAGGCAATCGCAATGGTCAGCAAGAGTCCGATCGAGGCTGCGCCCTGATGCGGGCTTAAAATCAGTGATAAAAAAGTGCCGAGGGTTGTCAAGCCGCTGATCAGGACGGCGCGACGAGTTGCCTGTTGATATTTTAATGCGCCGCCCTTGAAGAATCGATGGGTCACGTGAACACCCGAATCAACCCCCAGCCCAATGATGAGGGGCACGACTAGGATGTTCGCCATGTTGAGGTTTAAGGATAAAAAACTGCTCGCAGCAAAGGTTAGGATCAAGGTGAAAGCAATGGGCACCAATACAAGGCACGCCGTTAAAACATTTCGAAAATACAGTGCCAAGCAAATGATGACTCCAACTAGCGTGAGGAAGATGGCTTCTTGAAAGGCGTTCACCACAACCTCGCCAATGCCCCACTCAACTGCACTGCGCCCAGCGATCATCGGCGCGACGGTGCGAATGTCGTTGATAAATTGGTCCGTGCGGGCTTTGTCGGTGAGCGCGAGGCGAGGTTGTACAGAAATCAGGTGTTGCCCTTGCGGGCTGATGAGTCTTTGTTGCAGCGCCTTTGGTAGCGCGCTATAGGTAAACGGCGCCGCTTCAAGGAGACTTCGCAGATCTTGCTTTGATCGACTTAATTGTTGGGCAAGGGCTGCATCAAATAGAGCGAGTTTTGCCGGGTCGGACTCGAGGGTCTTGGCGAAGGCTGCGATCTGCTGAGCGGTTTGAAGGCTTTGACCTTTTAAACTTGGGATCTGGTCTTGCAGATATTCGCGGGCGGTCGCGAGCGCGAGCGGCTGCTCATCAATCTCGGCTGGCGTCCACAAATCACGATAGAGCTCGGCAACCGTCATGATCCGGTGGTGTTTATCGATTTGCGCTGAGGGGATGACATCTGCTGGGGTTTGGACGCTGGCAACGGATTCGAGTGCGGCCAGTCGCGTTTTGAGTCGACTGGCTTCTTGCGCCGTGTCTGCAAGCACGACAACGCTATAGTCCGTCTGTTGCCCCTTCTCCTGTAAGCGGGTTAGGGCTTTCATACCCGGGGAGTCAGCATCGCGCATACTGAGCACGCTGTAATTAAATTCCAACTGACTCGCCAGATACAGTGCGCCGGGCATAGCGGCCAGAAGGATAAGGGTTAAAGGCATTTGATACTTGGGCAGCCACTTGACAGATAAAAAGGTTAATAGAGGCGGTCTTTTCAAGGGTGGCCACAGGGTTAAAAAAGCCGGAATCATCCCTAGCGTCAACAGTAGGGCAATGACCATGCCGCCTGCCGAGATAACGCCCAATTCGGCCATGCCTGTGTACGCTGTCGGCGTGAAGGACAAAAAGGCAATGGCGGATGTCACGGTGCAGAGGGCGAGTGCTGGTGCCATGTCTTGGATTGCAGCGATCATGGTGTCGGCATTGGTAGCCTGATCGGCTTGAAGGCGCAGGGCAAGATGGGCCGCAAAATCAACGCCAAGCCCAAAAAACATCACCACAAAAAGCATCGACAGCGTGTTGAAGCTGCCGATGGTAAGGGTTGCATACCCGAGAGTTAAGCCAACCCCGGTGAGCAGCACTAAAAAAATCGCCGAGATAATTCTGACGTCGCCGATACCGACGAACAAAATAACGCCCAAAATCAGAATCGATGCGACCCCGGCAATTTCGATGCCGCTCAGTGCGGCGCTGATTTCCTCATGTGCCAAGACGACCTCGCCCGTTAATTCAATCTCAATTGATTCGGGCAAGGCTTGTTGGTCAATAATCGAGCGCAGCGACCTGACAATCTGCTCGTTCGGTAGCGGTTCATCAAGGCTCTGCCTGCCATTAACGATAATGAGGTTAAAAAAATCGGTTTGTTCTGGGGATACAAGCGGATAAAAAGCCTGCGCCGTTGGTTGGCCTGCCAGCAGGCCTTCAATAGCATGTTGCAAGGTAATGGGTAGGGGCTGCCCGCTCTGAACCCCCAGCATATCGGCAATGATGAGGAGCGTCGCGGCAAGGGTTGGCTGCTCACTTAGGCGCTGCAGTACACCGAAATTGAATTCAGTGCCTTGCAACCATTTGTCCAGGTCTGCGGGTTCAAGAAAATCCAGTCTGTGTGCTTTTATAAACGGCTCGACGGTAGGCGCAAACACTTGGTCAAACCCGCCGGAGGTGTCAAATTCGTCTTTGAGTAATTGG
>JABGWC010000235.1 GCA_018645765.1 Gammaproteobacteria bacterium
ACCCCTGAATCGGTTGTTGATACGGCAGAGCAGATTTTGTCAGGCGGGAAGAGTCTTTCTGTGGTCACTGATTTAGAAGGCGCGCGTACCCTGCCTGATTCATTTCAGGTGACGCAGCTATAGTTGGTTAACTGCGCTTTTGATGGTCCTGGTTTCGTAAGGCCGTCTTGACGAGCATATTGAGCAGTTGCAGCCGTCTGCAATGCGAGCGGCTTGCAGGTCGGTTGGTTGCGCAGGCTTTCACCCGGCAAGGCCCCAAACCTGAACAACGAGCGCTCTGGACTCGCCCACCGCGGCGATAGATTGGACAAGCTCGCTTCATGCGCCAGGCTATTCAGAAATGGTTGGGTAGATAAAAGTACCCTTTGAAGTCAGCCTAGGTTTATATTTCAATCTGGTTGGGGGGTCGCGCCAATATTGGGGGACCCAAACGCTTTTTGCAGAAAACCGATTGACCTGATACTAAATCGATAAGGAGATTGAAGGCTATGAGTGATGTGATTGTTTTGAGAAGTCCAGATGGCCATGAATTTGATGTCTTTGAAGTCCTCCCCCTTGGTGCGGCAAAAGGAACGATCGTTGTGATTCAAGAGATTTTTGGCGTAAATGCGCATATCCGAGAAGTGGCGCAAGGGTTTGCTGAACAGGGTTATCGGGCGCTTGCGCCGGCGCTTTTCGACCGCGTTGAGCGCCAGGTTGCGCTGGGTTATAGCGGCGCCGATATGATGCAAGGTGTAGAACTCGCTCGCGGCAAGCTGCGGCCCGAAGACGCCATGATGGATCTGCAGACGACGATTGATGCAGCGGCAGGTTCGGGACCCGTGGGTGTGGTTGGATACTGCTTTGGTGGTTTGCTGGCTTGGCTGGCAGCGTGTCAACTGCAAAAGGTATCGTGCGCGGTGAGTTATTATGGCGGTGGCGTTGCCTCAGAAATGGGCCAGACGCCGAGTGTGCCCATCATGTTTCACTTCGCAGCAGAAGATGCCCATATCTCAATGGATGATGTGGCGGTTGTCGAAAAGGCCCAACCCGACGCGCCTTTGTTTATTTATGAAGCCGATCATGGTTTTAATTGTAATCACCGTGCGAGCTACGACGAGCCAGCAGCGGTGCTTGCCTTGTCCCGCACGCATGAGTTTTTTAATGCCCACCTCGGATGAGGCGCAGGATCTAGCGCGCTATTACTGGCCGACGCCCAATGGTTATAAAGCGACGATTTTGTTAGAAGAGTTGGGCCTCACGTATCAGCTATTGCCGATCAATATAACGCAGGGCGACCAGCACACCGCCGCGTATGTTCGACAGGTGCCAACTCGAAAGATCCCGGCACTGCGGCATCAAAACACAGAGGTTGAGCAAGTCGTGTTCGAGTCGGGTGCGATTTTGTTGTATTTGGCAGAATGGCAAGGCAGGTTCTTGCCGCAAGACGCGGATCTGCGGTGGCAGTGCCTGCAATGGCTGTTCTGGCAGGTTGGCGGTTTGGGGCCGATGGCGGGGCAAGCCCATCATTTTCGAGTCTATGCTGACGTGAAAGATGATTACGCGATTGAACGATATGAGCGTGAGTGTCAAAAATTGTACGCGGTGCTGGAAGGGCAGCTTCAGGCCAAATCTTTTTTGGCCGTGCCGTATAGCATTGCCGATATTGCCGATATTGCCGTGTTGCCCTGGGTATACCGTCATGTGCGCCATGGTATTGACTTGGCGGATTATCCATCGGTCTTAAACTTGTACACCGAATTAATGGCTCGACCCGCGGTTGCGACGGGTTTTTCGGTAGGGGAAGACCTAATGCTCGAGGGCGGTTTTAATAGCGCTGCGGCCAAAAAAAGTCTTTTTTAGCGTGCGGTTGTTCGTGTACGTGCGTCGCATTCATCGAGAAAATGCCATCACGCGTAACAGCGCGATCACATTAACCGGCGCCATGCAAAGGCTGAAAGCCTAACTCGCTAGGGTCCCTTTGATATTTAAGACTTTGAAGCCAGGCTGATTTTTGTCGTGTGCAAGAGGCGCCATTCCGGGCCATCGTCCGTTGAGCGGCATGATCAACTGCAAGGTCAAGGATGATAATCGCCTTGCGTCAACGGCACTTAATGCGGCGGGAGACGGCTCTAGTGGAATGGCTTTTGGGTTTTAGCAGCGGAAGTGCTGATCTTTGTGCTAACCCGAAGCGGTTTTTTTGAGCGCCGTCAATACGCAATTTCACGCCGAATATGGTTTGCGCGGCTTGACAAAGGCAGGCTCCTTCTACATTCTTCGGGGGTAGTCAATGTTGGTGCCAAATCAAAGAGGGTGGTTTGGTTGTTTCTGCATGGACTCTTCTATAAATAGAGCAACAATCCGAAATAGGTATGATCATGAAACAAATCCAAACCAGGTCAGGGCTGTTATCAGCACTGGTGTTCTTGGCGTTAGCCTCGCAGGTATCTTACGTGACCGCGCAATCATTAGATGAAGTGTTAGGCGTTCGCGCTGCAACGACTCAGGATGGCAAGAAGTCGCAAATTAAAATCGATGAAGTGAAAGATCAAACTCGTGACTTGCTGACGCAATACAAGCAAGTAATGAAGGTTGTTGATGGTCTGAAAGTTTATAATTTGCAGCAGGAGCGACTCATTCGTAATCAGAATGAAGAGCTGGCCGAGCTGGAAGCATCAATCGACAGTGTAACGGTTATTGAACGTCAAATCGGGCCGTTGATTGAGCGAATGATCGTCAACTTGGAAACGTTTGTCAGCTTAGACATTCCGTTTCTGATGTCCGAACGGGAAGAGCGAGTGGAATTCCTGAAAGATACCTTAGATCGGGCCGATGTCAGTGTTGCTGAAAAATTCAGTCAAGTGCTACAAGCCTACCAAGTTGAAAATGCTTACGGTTCAACGATCGAAGCTTATACCGACATGATCGAGTTAGAAGGCAAATCTCGACAAGTTGATGTGCTGAAGTGGGGTCGAGTTTCCTTAGTGTTCCAATCACCTGATGGTGAAACCACTGGCGTGTGGGATAACGACGCTCGTGATTGGGTGATCTTGGGTGATGAATATAGAACTGGCGTAAGGGACGCGTTGCGGATC
>JABGWC010000055.1 GCA_018645765.1 Gammaproteobacteria bacterium
AAGGAGAAAAAACGATGACCGACCTTTACAGCATCACAGCAGACAGCATCACCGGCGACAGCATCTCGCTGTCTGAGTATCGCGATCAGGCCCTTTTAATTGTCAACCTGGCCAGTCAGTGAGGCCTTACCGGCCAGTACGCAGGTCTGCGTGCCTTACACAACACAGTCGATAATTTGACCGTCTTAGGCTTTCCCTGTAATCAGTTCGGGGCCCAAGAACCCGCCAGCAACGACGAAATCCTCGCCTTCGCAAAGGATCGATTCGACGTAAACTTTCCCATGTTCGCAAAAATTGACGTCAACGGGGATCAAGCAGCGCCGCTGTACCAGTGGCTAAAGATGCAAATCCCAGGCGATATTGGCTGGAACTTTACGAAGTACCTTGTTAACCCAAAAGGCGACGTCATCAAACGCTTTGATCCTCAGGAAACACCCGAGGCGATCGGTGAGGCACTGGCTGATTTACTCTAGCTACGGGTTTGTGGGATCGTTTAATGAATTGATTCGGGCTTTGCGCCTCGCGTCATTTTGATACCGATCGGTCACGGCGGATTCACCCGCCGTGATCTGTCAGAACCGGTGGCGCGTCGCCCAATGCCCGGCCCATCGAAAAGGCCCCAACCGCATGATGACGAAACCGCACTATCCGAGTCGATCAAAGCCATGATCCAAAATACCAGCAAGCCCTAGGCTCAACCCTGATATAAAGCAGTTTATCTACCTAGTTATCCGAGGCACCCATGAGCGATCACATCAGCCCTCCTTCTGCCGAGCGTCGCATGACCTTGTTTGGTAGAAATACCGCCCTCGAGATTTTGGGCGACCCATCTATTGTGATCTACCGGGTGCACCTAGCACACTCGAACCGTCCTGGGCCTGCCATCAATGAGATTCTTTCAATGTGCGAGCAGCGCTCGATTCCCATTAAAATGCACGACAAGCAGGCGCTCTCTCGCATCTCCAAAAATGGTCGCCAAGATCAGGGCATTGCACTCGACGTTGCAACCCCCCATCACCAACAACTGGATGCGTTTCTAGCCGATACCGAGCATAATTTGGCGGCAACAGACTGTGAACTGTTGCTGCTAGACGGAATTACCAACCCTCAGAACCTCGGCATGATCATCCGAAGCCTTGCTGCCTCTACGATGCAAGGTCTGGTGTTACCTCAAAAGGGCTGTGCTCGTTTAGACCCACTCGTTTATAAGGCCAGCGCTGGCTGCATCTCCAAAGCCAGGATCCTGAGCTGCGCAACCGTTGAGGACGCCATTGGATCGCTTAAAAGCACACAGTTCAAACTACTCGGCCTGACGGGCCGGGGCCATGAGACCTTATCTTGCGCTGACCAATTTCGCCGAAAAGTCTTTTTGCTGGGTAACGAAAGCGAGGGGCTGTCAGATGCGGCCTTAAAGGCTTGTGATCAGCAGGTGATGATCCCCATGCAGAACGGCGTCGAGTCTTTAAACGTTGCAGTCACCGCTGGCATCATCGCATTTAGAACGCGGGGTTAGCCCCATGAAGCGATGCTTTCGGTTAGAATGTCTCTGACATTCGCTAAACTTTTCTTATAATGACCCGTCACCTCAGGATAACCCCCAAGCTATGAACCGCACGCTCTTTTTGACCGCCTACCTAGCCTGCTTATTTGTGATAACTGGTTGTGGGGAAGACCCTGGCTATGACAAATTTGCGCCTAGCCCGTCTGGCTCTATCCGCTATGTCAATGCGGTAACCGATGCGCCTTCCTTAGTGGTTGAGTTTGGCACCCAATCCCTCGGCAATACGCCGTTTGGGCAGCTCAGCAGCATCAATTCGGTGATTCCTGGCTTAGAGCGCAACACCGAAATCAGTTATGTTAAGGATAACCAGCTAGAGGTCATCGCAACGTTATCTATTTTGGTTCCTGAGGATCAACTCAAAACATTGATCCTCACTGGCACAATGGCCAATCTAACCGTGGTCGAAGTGCTGGAGGATCTCTCAGTGCCTGCCGAGACCGACACCACAACAACACTGCGCATTGCGAATGCGGCAGGCGCCCTTGATGATGCTGTTTCACTCACTATTTTTGATTCAACCGCGAGCGAGACACCGATTGCCGAACTCGTAATCGAGCCAGGCGCCATCAGCGACACGCTCACCGTAGAAAGCACCTCTTCACTATCGATTCAAGCGACGAACGCCAGTGGCGACATCCTATGGACCTCGAACGATTTCCTAGTCGCGACGGGCGTACGCCCCATTATCATCTTAGTTGACACCTTCGGCCCGAGCACCAATCAGAGCCCGCTTCAGGGCCTTTATGCAACGGTTGGCGGCAATTTTGACTTTCCGAATGAAACCTTCACAGCAAGCGTTCGCGTCCTAAACGCCGTGCCGGATCAAACGGCCATTGACCTCTATCAGCGCTCTGCGCGCTCATCTGCACCCAGTGTTGTCAGCATCAATGCCGAGGCAGCGGCTAGCTCAGGTAGCTATCGTATCTCAGTTCAAGAAATCGCCGTTCCCGAAATATACCGAACCACTGATGGTTTTGAGGCAAGCACCACTACAATTGGTACTGGGACCTTATTCATAACCAATGGTGATACAACAACAGAGGTGTTAATTGATGCAACCAGCGCAAGTGTTGAAGGCATCGCAAATGCCATCAATGGTGCCGATGGTGATGCGACCGCCATCATTATTAACGATGCTGAAGGCCAGGTTTATCTGCAGATTGCGACACTCGATTATCAAGAAAGTAACCAATTGACCATCGTTGTTGATGACGATGATGACAGCGATTCTGACGATGCAGGCCTATCTCTTTTGGCGACCTCGCAGTTAACCATAACGACCCCTGCGGGCAGCGCACAATTAACCGTTGATGGCAATCTATTTGAACGGTCATCGAATGCCATCACCGACATTATCAGCGACGTAACGCTCTTTCTTTTAGCCGTCTCGGAGGCTGACACCGAGGGTGAGATTGAAATTACACAGCAGTCTCTAGTTGCTGAAGACCTTTTATTTTCGGACACCTCGTCCTACTTCAACAGCGCAACCGGCAGTGTTATTTTTACCGCAACGACCGCTAACAACCCCGATGCCGTGCTGCATAGCAATGCCTTCACACTGGAAAAGAACCAACACCATATGCTGGCGGTCACTGGCCTTGCTGATGCTATATCTGCCGCCATTGCCATTGAAGAGTACAGACCGGTGGCGACCGAATCTCGACTCTCAATATTGCATGCAGCCCCGTCAACCTCACAGGTTGACGTCTATGTGATCAAGAGTGATGCAAATTTTGAAAACAGCACCCCAGCCGGTAACAATATCGTGCCCCTTGTTACGGGTCAGTTTGGACTCGCCCCGGATGCGTTCACGCTCACTATTACAGAACCGGAAAGTAAAACTGTGCTCGCCGGGCCAGCCACTATCGACTCAGCCCCGAATGGCTTTTTCCGCTATATCGTACTCGATGCCGATGGCGGTGGCGCCCCACTGCAATTGATTCAACTCGACGATTAGCGCTGATCCGGCTCGAGTAATACTTTGAAAAACCTTGGCTCTTTTGCCGCCTCTAATGCTGAATGGACTGCTGAGAACGGATAGCAAACCGATAAAGGTGCATTCAAATGACCCGCACCTAACCAAGCCAGCGCCTTATCCATTGGTCCGCACCGTGAGCCTAATACCGTCAACTCTTTTACCATGACCGGGCTCAAATCAACCCCAACGGCGTCGGTCAGCGTGCTCTTCAAGACCAATGTCGCTTGCGGCGTGGCGGCCCGCAAAGCGGTTGTAAGCCCCGAGGACGACCCCGAGCAATCCACAAGCCAACCAAAAGACTCCGATTCAATACTGGTAACGACCTGAATGCTTTTATTTTGAAGGTGGACTGCTCGCTCTGGGCTGCGCACCAAGATCGTAACATCGCATTCAAAGCTTGCCAGCACTTCCGAAACCAAAAGCCCAAGCCGGCCAGCGCCAACCACCAGTACCCGACTGGGTAAGGGCTTTGGCATTTGCTCAATAATTTCAAGCGCAGCGGCCACCGGTTCAGCCAACACCGCAAGCCCATCCGACAGATCCTCATCTACCGGTAGTAAATTTTTATTCGGCACCGAAAGAAACTGCGCGAACGCGCCAGCACGCTGATGAATCCCAATGACGACGCGCTCAGCGCAATGACGATGCACGCCTGCTTGGCAGCGCAGACACTGACCGCACCCCAAATTGATATCCGCAACAACACGCTGCCCGGCAAACGCGCCCGAGACCGCGCGCCCAACGAACTCGTGCCCGGGAATCCCATTGAAGTCATAATATCCTCGAGCCAATTCCAGATCAGTGCCGCAAATTCCCGCGGCCTGGACGGCAACCAATGACTCATCCAAGCCAACAACCGGGTCAAGCAGGTCCGTTTTAAACGCCCAGGATCCGTTTGATAACCAGAGTCCTTGCATAGTCGCCTCCTCCAAATCTCTTTTCGCCAGATCGTCTTTGCGGCCAGTCTGCCCGCGATGACGATGTTTTGCGGTAGTCTACCGCAGTGCCTGCGAATTTCCTTTACAGCCGCCTTCGTTTATTCTTGGCGCTCACGCGCTGAGGAACTCGTTATGACATCACAAGCCCTTCCTTCTTGGTCCACAAAAAGGCTCTCGGCCGCCTTAGGCGCTGAAATTACAGGCATTCAACTCAATGCAGCGCATCCAAAAGACATTCAACAGGTGCAAGCTTTACTGCTCGAGCATCAGGTTTTATTTTTTCCCAAACAAAATCTCTCTGTCGATGAGCACGTTACCCTTGGTCGACAATTTGGCGATCTAGAGGATCATCCTAACCTTGGCAAGGATGAAAAAACGCCGGCCTCGATTTTTCGATTAACCGCAAGCAAAGGGGGGATTGCAGATGAATGGCACACCGACATTACATTCCAAGAACAACCGGCAAAAATGTCGATATTGAACATGAAACAATGTCCGCAGGTGGGCGGCGATACCATGTGGACCAACCTCTATCGAGCCTATGAAGCCCTGTCCGAGCCCATGCAAACCCTGTGCCGGAGCCTAAGCGCTTTACATGACGCGCATCCGCACAATCACCCAGAACAAACCGCCATTCACCCCGTCGTTCGCGTTCATCCTGAAACCCGGCTGCCAGTCCTCTACGTGAACGAACATTTCACCCGGCGCATTGTCGAGATGTCCGCGACAGAAAGCGACATGCTGCTGAATTACCTAACGCGATTCGTTGCAAGCCCTCGCTTTACGCTGCGCTATCAATGGCAACCAGGCACGATTTGCATGTGGGATAACCGCTGCACGCAACACTTTGTACTCAACGATTTTGAGGGCGAACGGGTGATTGAACGCGTCACAATCATGGGCGATGAGGTGCACCCTTTCGAGGAATCGACCCTTACCCCCTATGCGAGAGACGGCGCGCTATCAGCAACCAGCCGTCATGATCGCCAGCTTTACTTTCATCTCCATCCAACGCCTTCTTGACGCCAAACAACCAGCATTCGAGTTCCGGCCATCTGCAATACCCGGTCGGTTCAGGCCTTTTTTGACGCCAAGGAATGGCGGGCACTGCCGCAGCACTTCGAAGACCAATCCTAGGCTTCAAGCTTCGCTGCTTAGCGGCTTACCCAAGCAAGGCCCGCTTTTGCCTTATTCTGCAAGCAGATCGGGATTCACGACGATCAAACCCAATTTAATTAGCCAGGATTCGTTTCGATGGATATCATATCCAAGCTTCTTTAGGCAGAATTACCGGGTACGCCGTTTAAAACGAGGGAAACAAGTAATGAAAGATGAATTCGACGATATTGGTGGGCACATCAGCAAAGAGACCGACAATTACACCGTAAAGGACAATTATGTTGGCGAAAACCTGCTCCTCAGTAGCACCCACCTTTTCCCCGGTAAACAAACCGCCGGACACAAGCATCTTCTTCAAGATGAAATTTTCTTTTTTACCCAGGGCTCCGGTGAGATCTATCTCAGGCATCCTGATGAAGGCCAGGGCGAGCAGGAAGAACTCTACGAGGTCAATGCCCAAGATATTGTCACCGTACAGGCTGGTGTCTTCCACCGCGTGCACAATAAGGGGAAAACAAAATTAAAATATCTGCGCGTCATGAATCGTCCTTAACGGCGATACAGAGATTGAGCCATGTCTCCGATCGCGACTGCGAAGGCCGGAGCACAGTTGATAAAAAGACACGCTCTTGACCAATTCTAATCTAACCTAGAACACGATAACCCCGAGCTCGACGCAGTTAAGTACGGTCGAGCAAGTCCCTTGCGGCCTCAACGAGTCACTTTTTACCGCGCTATCCGCTTTTCCTTGCAAGTAATCGACTATCTACATCGCATCGATGCCTCAAAAAGTCACGTTGCTCAGCATTAATGCGCTATCTCAGGAACCGTATTAACCAATTCCTGCCGCGACTTTCCTAATGACACGCACTCTCCTATCATGAGGCCTCGGTAGATTTAAGGAGTACAACAGGTGGTTTCCCCTCTCGACGATATATTGGTGATTGAAATCGATAACTGGATGGCGTCACCCAGTGCCGGCGCAAT
>JABGWC010000181.1 GCA_018645765.1 Gammaproteobacteria bacterium
GCAAACCCTCGATGCTAAGGACTCAGGCAAGACCTTCCCTGTGCAACTTCAAATCTTTGATCAGTATCGGGAAGCGCCCTAGTGACCAAGCCATTGCTCTCAGTCACCGGTCTCACGACGGAGTTTCAAACCGACGAGGGCTTGGTTCGCGCAGTCGATGGCGTGAGTTTTGACTTGCCCCCGGGCGGCACGCTGGGCATCGTTGGCGAATCTGGGTGCGGAAAGAGCGTAACCGCCCTATCCATCATGGGCTTGTTGCCCCGACCAAATGGCAATATCCGATCGGGCAAGATCCACTATCAAGGTGAGGATCTCGCTGCAGCAGACACTACCCGACTGCAACGTATCCGCGGCAATGAAATCTCCATGGTCTTTCAAGAACCGATGACCGCACTCAACCCAGTGCACACCATTGGCCGACAGCTCACAGAAGTGGTGGCAATTCATACGAACCAATCCCCTGATGAGCAAATCAGAACCGCCGTTGCAATGCTCCAGCGCGTCGGGATACCCGCGCCTGAACTGCGAATGACCGAATACCCACATCAACTCTCCGGCGGTATGCGACAACGCGTGGTGATTGCGATCGCCTTAATCTGCGAGCCACGTTTGTTGATTGCAGATGAACCCACCACCGCATTGGACGTCACCATCCAAGCCCAAATCTTGGACCTTATTTCTTCCCTGCAGAAAGATTTCGGTATGGCTATGATCATGATTACCCACGATTTGGGCGTGATCGCAGAGACCTGCGAGCAGGTGGTTGTCATGTACGCGGGTCAGGTTGTCGAACAAGGATCCGTTTTTGATATTTTTGACCGCCCCAAACACCCCTATACCCAAGGCCTGCTTCGATCGATTCCAAAACTCACCGACATTCCGAAGCAACCCCTGGACATCATCCCGGGCATGGTGCCGAGCCTGCACGACTTACCCGTTGGCTGTCGGTTTGCAAACCGTTGCCAACACAGAGCCGCTGAGTGTGACGACGCCGGGTTAATCGTTGACGCGGTCACAGAGGCTCACACCGTGCGGTGCTTAAAATGGCGGCAACTATGAGCGCGCCATTGCTCGAGGTACGAGACCTTAAAATGCATTTCCCTGTGAAATCCGGTTTTTTCAGCCTGACCAAAGTCTGGAACTTCGCCGTTGATGGTGTGAATTTGACCATCAATCCCGGCGAAACCTTAGGACTGGTCGGCGAGTCCGGTTGCGGAAAATCAACCCTAGGCCGGTGTATTAGCCGGTTGTATGAACCCACGGCTGGTGAGGTCTTATTCAAGGGCATCAACCTGGCAGGGATGAGTCATCGTCAACTACTGCCCTATCGACAAAACATTCAAATGATTTTTCAAGATCCAATGGAATCCTTGAACGCCCGCCATACGGTCGGCGAAATTCTAGAGGAACCGTTCCTCATTCACGGCATTGGCAACGCGCAAAGCCGACGCCAGTCCGTGTCAAAACTACTCGACACGGTGGGCCTGCCAGGGCGTTCCGCATCTCGATACCCGTTCGAGTTTTCAGGCGGGCAGCGCCAACGCATCGGCATTGCGCGCGCGATTGCACTCAAGCCCGAGCTCATTATTTGCGATGAACCCGTTTCAGCGCTGGATGTCTCGATTCAGAGTCAGATTCTGAATCTGCTGATGGATCTGCAGAAAGAATTCAATCTTGCTTACCTTTTTATCGCGCATGACCTTGCGGTCGTGAAGCATATCTCAGACCGCGTTGCGATTATGTATTTAGGTAAAATTGTCGAGCAAGCCAGCAGCAATGAAATTTATCACCGCCCCTTTCATCCTTATACTCAGTCTTTGATTTCTGCTATTCCGATCCCAGACCCGCATCACACCGCGACGCGGATATTACTGAAGGGCGATGTGCCCTCGCCCATCTCGCCACCTTCTGGCTGCGCATTTCATACACGCTGCCCCAAGGCGTCGGCGTCGTGCCAACACAAGGCGCCAATCCTCGAGCCGGTCGCACCAGAACACATTGCAGCCTGCCATTTTGCGGAAGCGCCTTGACCGTCTCGATTGGGCTTTTTTGATCAAGGCCGCATATCAAAGCGGCCTAAAAGCGGCCTACAGACCGCGTCACCGATGCATGACCAAACTTGACCAACCTTAAACCCTTACTCAGTGCGTTTTTTTGGCTCTGGAGCCGCGCGTCTCGACGGTTTTGCGTTATCATTCCACCTTTAAGACCCCGATCAAAATCGGACACCATCACGAGACCGCCAGAGGACGACGCCCTTGGACATCCGTCAAAATATGAAACGCATCATGGATGCAGAGGCCGCGGCAATCCGTGACATTGCGATTACCGACGCCTTCGAAGACGGCATTCAATTGCTCATGGCAACACCCGGCCGCGTTATTACAACCGGAATCGGTAAAGCAGGTTTTATCGCCAGGAAATTTGCCGCAACGCTCGCCTCTACCGGCACGCCTGCTTTTTTTATTCATCCAGCAGAAGCCGGTCACGGTGATTTAGGAATGGTTACAGAGAGCGATGCCATTGTCGCGTTTTCAACCAGCGGCAAGTCGACTGAAGTCATCCAGACCCTCCAAATCGCACGCACCCTTGGGGTGTCCCGAATTGTCGGCATCACATCTCATCCAGACTCGCCAATGCGCAGCTTTTGCGAAGTGATCTTAGACATGGGTTCGGATTTGGCAGAGCCTTGCCCACTCAAGCTGACCCCGAGCGCCTCAATTGCGGTGATGCTCGCCATTAGTGATGCGGTAGCGTTAACGCTTATGGAGCTCAAAGCCTTCACCAAGCAAGACTACGGCCGACGACATCACAGCGGCTACCTAGGCAGCATCACGCGACCTTCCAATTAATCTGTTTCAAAGAGCCGTTATGCCCTCTCTGGACCCAAAAATTCTCGCGAAGCGCTACGTCAAGACCACGCGCAATATCGTCGAGACTTTAAGCGCGCGGCCTAAAGTGCTGGGCTTGATCGCGAGCAAAGATGAACCCTCACTGGCCTACGCACGCGCCACACAACAACGCTTTATCGAAACCGGCATGGATTATGAACTCATGCGCGTCAACCGCTTGGATCTTGAAGCCGCCATCGACGCGGCGAATCTCGACCCGTCAATCCACGGCATCTTCATTTACTTCCCGATTTTTGGAAACCAGCAGGACGACTATCTGCGGAATTTGGTTGATTTTACAAAGGATGTCGAAGCGGGCAGCCAGTTTTGGACCCGCAAGCTTTACGCCAATGAACGCAACATCGAATTCGATGGTGTGCTTAAAAAGGCCGTACTGCCTTGCACGCCCCTTGCCATCATAAAATTGTTGGTTGAACTTGAGGTCTATCCTCAAAATCGCGCGACAGCAGCCCTCCCACTCGCAGGTAAAACTGTTACGATTTTTAATCGCAGCGAGGTGATCGGGCGACCTTTGGCAATCATGATGTCGAATGACGGCGCTCGGGTACTCTCCTTTGATGAATTCGGGCCGCTTTGCTTCGAAGATGCCCGGGCCCATGAAATAGACATCAGCCGCGCACACGCTTTAAGCGTGTCTGATATCGTCATTACCGGCGTGCCGAGCCCCCACTTCCCGCAGATCATGCCGGCAGAGGTCCCGTCTGGAACGGTTTGTATTAATTTCTCGAGCTACAACAACTTTCATGAAAGCATCATCGAGCATACGCCGATTTTTGTGCCCCGAATTGGCCCCATGACGGTTGCCATGTGCATGCGCAACGCACTCAGGCTTTATCAAAACTTCCATCATGGATCTCAGCCTTGACCCAGAATCAAACCGTTGAAGACTGGCTTAAAGCCGTGTCGAGCCGACAACCCACGCCCGGGGGCGGTAGTGTTGCCGCACACATCGGCGCAAATGCCACAGCGTTATTTGCGATGGTCGCTCGATTTAGTCGTAACCCGCCCTTTGGTCCGACGTTCGCCGACGCACTAGACCAGCACACGGCACGCTTCTTGGCGCTCGGGGCAGATGACGCAGCCGGTTATCAGCAGCTCAAAAAAAACCTTAAACAAGCCAAAACCCAAACGATCAATCAAGCAGATCTGGATGCGAGTTACATTGCCGCGGCCGATGCGCCAATGAGAATCTATGAGCTCACGGCGCTGGTTGCCAGACAGCTCATCGCCGTTTACCCAAACACCAATCCCAATCTGGCTTCTGATACCCAAATGGCGGCGCTTCTGCTTGAGGCAACCTTTGCGTCAGCCTTACTCAATATTCGAATCAATCTCACGTACTGTCAAAGCCCAGCACTCACTACCGCGATTGAAACAAGAATACAGGCGCATCGGCAAACCCGGCAAACCCTCCAAGCCCTCGCACCAGCTGAACCTGAGCCAAGATGAATTTTATCAGAGCGGTTATCGCGGGCTTACTCCTTGCGGTCGCCCTTGCCGGCTGCAGCAGCTTACAACCTGACGAGGCTCGGATCACCGGTCCAGCAAGCGGCAATCAAGGCTTCCTTCGAACCCAGTTGGAGCAAGCGCTTTTTAATGAGATTGTTGTGCGTTTTTTAGCCGCTTATCCGGGCCCCCTTGAACCCAAAAATTATCAAAACCTGCTCACAGAACTGGAACAAACGGTTGCTTTAACCGAGATCACAAGCCTGCAGCAACAAACGCTGACCGCCTTGCGCAAGTCTGCCCAGCCGCTTCCGACAGAGGACCCAGCACCCGCCTTGGACGCGTGGGTTGCGCAAGAACTCTCGGCATTAAGACGCATCCGGGCGCCCCTTGGCACCGCGGATCCAGGTCTTTTTCAAGCAGTGGGCCCAACCCGCGACGCCCGACAACAGTTTTTGGGACTCATCGAAGCCAGCATCGAAACACATCGCGTACTGAACCCGCTTGGCTTGCGGTTTTCTGACCTACCGCCCCTGCTTGTAAAGCGGTCTTTGCTCAACGCCCGGACTGCTTTTTTTTATCAAGACGATGACGCAAGTATTCGGATCACTGATGCGCGCTTTAACGACCTGAGCTTTCCCGAAGCCGAAGTGATCGCACTCATTCACGGTCTACCTGGCAGTCACTTTTTAAGACAACAAATCGGCACGCGTTTATTCGCGGATGCGCAAACTGAGAACCAAAAGGCCATGGCGATCTTACTCCTGGCGGCAATGGGGCATGTCGAGTTTTATCGAACGCCCTACTCCCAGATTGCGCGAATCGATTTTTTGACCCTCAGCCTTGCGCGCTATCAGAAAGCGATGCGGCCCGCACAAACCTTCGAGCAGTTCAAGGCATCGGTTGGCCTGACCCACTATGGGCCAGAAAGATTGCAGCAAGCCTTTACCGGCGCGGCCGCTTTGCCCCGGGCGCTGGTGATGCAAGGCCACGCGCTCAGATCTTTGAGCGCAAAAACAGGCCTATCTATCAGTGCCGCGCAAACCCATCAGGGGCTGCTGACAAAAGCGCAACGCAATGGACTTTTGAGTCATCTCAATAGACTGGCATGGCCCTTGGACGCAGTGGAGAACGCCTTAGAATGAGACCGCGGGCATCAAAGCCATTGGGCCCGCCCGTTAGGTCTTAACCCAACAACGTCATCATACCTCTCGCTCGGGCCACCGTCTTCGATGCGCTCGCCCAAACCGGTAATCAATGGCATGTGCTTCATAGATCGATAGTTCAAACAGAACCGTTCGGGCGGCGGGCCGATAGTTTGAAACGGACTCCGCTAAGGCGCGCAAGGCGCCATCGGTCACCGCTTGCACCCGACCATTTAAGATAAACTCACCGCTACTGCCAGAACTGTCGTTCATCGCACAATGCAAGCTATACCAACCACTGCTCAGCAAGTCTTGTGCTTTCGGCGTGCTCGGTTCAACGAATAGAAAACAATGTCCGGCGCCGATTATGGGGGTTACCGGATGCAGCCTCGGCTTTGCATCCTCTCGTACCGTCGCTAAATAGGCGAGCTTACCATCCAGACGCTGGGCCCCAAATGCGGCAATTTCTGGAGCAGCTGCTTCAAGTTCGAGCCAACTGTACATACTTAGAATTCCTTCAAAGACGCTTTAACTCTATCACTGATCCATCGATCTTTCAGGCGCTGTTTAAAGCCTTGATCCCGTAATCATAGCGGGGCTTTCGACGTCAAGATCGAGGACCCTCGCGAGCGGGCCGAGGTGTTGGGCGTAATGCCGCCAGCGCGCTTTTGAGGTTTGATAGATCGGTTGTCGTACTTGATTGAAACTCGCGGTACTCACTGGTCGAATCGTGTCATAAAACGTTAAACAAGCTGGCTCGAAGGGTAATTCGCAAAAGGCTAACAACGACTCAATCACAGATTGTGGGGAGCCCAGCAATGATTCATAAGTCACCGTATGGATATTGAGCCCGGGCATGGCAGACCAGTGATTCATAAGACGCTGATAGTCGATATAAAATTCTCCAAGATTCGTTAAATTGAAACTGTAATCTTGGCCCTTCGTGAAATTTTGAAAGAAACAGCTCACACAGGTGTCCAGCGGATGTCGACGCACATGCACAATCTTGGCACCCGGAATCATTGCCCGCAAAAGCCCGAGAAACCGAAAATTCAGCGGGTGTTTATCAACGATCCATTGGGTTCCTTGGCCATAGTCTCGATCGCGCAGCGCCCCCAAGTAACGCGCCTGGGCCTGGTCAACCGCTACCTGAACCAGCCGGCTAGACGCGTCACGACGGATGCCAGCGGGCGCGGGCTGCGCCTTTAAGGTTTTCATCAATTGCAGGCTAACGGTTGCTAAATCATTCAATTCGCCCGCGCCAAACACGCCGGAGTGGCTGGCGAGTATCTGCTCGACCAAGCTGGTACCACTCCTCGGCATGCCCACCACAAAAATAGGCATAGGCTCATCGCCCACCGGCTCAGCCCGGGCTTCAATCGATTGCAGGTCCGGCTGAAAATAAACGAGGTCCTGAAAAAACGCCCGGTTTTTTGCACCAGAAAATGACCTCGCAGCTAAGCCATTCGCCAATTCATAGTGTTTAAACGCCTGATCATATTCAGCCGTGTCATCTAAATATTTGCCCGCTGCAAAATGTAAGTAACATCGCGTCTGATCATTCAAATCGGGATTCGTTAGCTGCCGCTCAACCGCATGGAGAAACGGATCTTGCGGCGCAAAAGAGACCATCTCGGCGTAACCTTGATAAGCTTCCCCATAATCCGGCTTCAGCGAAAAAGCATCTTGAAAACGCGCCTTTGCGAGCGCCATTTCACCCACCCGGCGATAAAGCCCCGCGATATTATGATGATAGGCTGCAGCCAGCGGCCGCTTGCGCAGTGCGCGCTCGATCAACTTGATCCCGATGTATTCTTGGCCCTGCTCGCCTCGAATTAAGCCCAACAGATGCAGCGCATCAGGATGCTCAGGCGCCTCATTCAGGATGTCTTGATAGAGCGCCTCGGCATTACGCAATTGTCCGGCCCGATGCTGCACCAACGCTTGTCCCAATCGATCCTTGATCGCCAATATTTGAGCATTCGAGTCAGTCATGGCGAGCGACCCGAGCGCCTAGTTGGCGAGCGGCCCGAGCGCGGTAATCGGCTGGACCCGAACTAAAAAAATAAAGGTCTCATCGCGTTGGGTTGTGGCTTTGATTGTTAAGGTCTCACCCGCCTGCGGCGAATGCTCTAAGCCCATCACCATCAGATGTGGCCCCTGGGGGGCCATCACTAAGGCCTTTGATGGACTCAGTTCAATCGGATCAATGTGCCGCATGCGCATTAGACCCGCGTCCATCACCGTCTCATGCAACATAACCTGTGCGGCGCCCGCAAGTTCCAAGCGCGACAAAACCACGGTTGCACTACCCTCGTTCACCAGCCTGCCATAAATGGCCAGCCGGTCGACGCCTGGCGGCGGACTTCGGGTCCAACCCTCAAGGAGGCGCACTTCCGCGGCAGCATTCGGCGAGATCGCCCAGAGTAATAGGAATCCGGCAACCCAAGTTCTAAACGGCATGGTAACGACCTCTAATGGTAAACAGGCGAAAAAAGCAGATGCTCACGCTATAATTTACCAGAACACTTTGCGCTCTGTCAGAAATTGTCCTGACTCACGCACTGGGATAAGACAGCGGCCTATTCAAACAATCAATCTGGATTATTATGAGCAATCTCTATCAAGTTTTCCGTGACCATTTTGACCTTTCGCGCCCGTTATTGATTGATGCCGCGGGAAAAACGATTGCAACCTACCAAGATCTTGAGCAGCGCAGCGCCCAATTCGCGATGGCGCTGATGCAGTTGGGTCTCAAACCCGGTGATCGGGTTGCAGTCCAAACGGAGAAATCAATTGAGGCCCTGTACTTGTATTGTGGCTGCTTGCGTGCGGGTTTGATCTACCTGCCGCTCAATACCGCTTACGGCGCTCATGAATTGAACCACTTCCTGCAAGACGCCACACCCAGTTTGCTGATGGTCGACCCCGCACGCGCAAACGATCACGGCGCAGGATCCATCTTAACCCTCACCATGGATCGTTTTGGGCAAGGCCGCTTAACCAACCTTGCCCAAGACTGCCCAACATCGCATTCAATTGAACCACGAGCCCCAGATGATATCGCCGTAATCGTGTATACCTCAGGCACTACCGGACTACCGAAAGGCGCGATGATCAGTCACAACAACCTGATCAGCAATGCGCAAACCCTCACATCCGCCTGGGGCTGGACCCAGGCGGATGTGATGCTCCACACCCTGCCGATCTTTCATGTGCACGGTTTGTTTGTCGGGCTCCACCTACCCCTGCTGACCGGCAGCGCGATGATCTTCCAACCGTCATTTGAGGCCGCCGCAGTCCGGACGGCTTTGGCGCATGCGACGGTTTTCATGGGGGTCCCGACCTACTACACGAGGCTTTTGAGCCAAGGCATTCATCAAAAGGATTGCGAAGGGATGCGCCTGTTCATCTCTGGATCAGCGCCCTTACTCGCGCAAACCTTTCAGGATTGGGAGGCCGCAACCGGCACGGTCATCCTGGAGCGGTACGGCATGAGCGAAACTGGCATGAACACCGCCAACCCACTCGATGGTGCAAGAAAGCCCGGCACCGTCGGCCCACCTTTGCCCGGGGTTGAATGTTTGGTGGTCAATGACGCAGGCGACGTATTGCCGGTAGGCGAAACCGGTCATCTCTGGGTTCGCGGCCCGAACGTTTTTCAAGGCTATTGGCAAAATGTGGAGAAGACGGCTGAATCTTTCACGCCTGACGGCTACTTTAAAACTGGTGACCTTGCGGTCATCGATGACGAAGGCTACATCAGCATTGTTGGCCGCAGTAAAGATCTCATTATTACTGGCGGGCTCAACGTCTATCCGAAAGAAATCGAATTGGTATTGGATGCAATCGATGGCGTGATGGAGAGTGCCGTGATCGGTCTACCCCATCCCGATTTCGGGGAGTCTGTCTGCGCTGTGATCGTATCCCTTCCAGAAGTTGATCTAACGCCTGAGTTCATTTTTGACCAGATAAAAACCCGACTCGCTAACTTCAAAACCCCAAAGAAAATTTTCTTTTTACAGAACCTGCCTCGCAATACGATGGGTAAAGTTCAGAAGAATCAGCTCAGGGAGCAGTTCTCTGACGCCGCGCACAACCAATGAGCGCCACATTGACACCACTAGGGGCGCGACTCGCGGTACTCGCCTCCGGCCGCGGAAGCCATCTGCGGCACCTTTACAAGGCGTGTAACCAAGGCATTCTTGATGC
>JABGWC010000054.1 GCA_018645765.1 Gammaproteobacteria bacterium
TGGTGGTGGGGGTAGATCTTGGCGGCTACAACATTGAACCTGAGGCCTATGCCCGTGAGTTTGCGGCGCTCATCGAAGCCGGGCTAAGCCCGATGGCGGCGATTCAGGCCGGCACCAGTGTCTCAGCGGATCTGTTGCAGTGGTCGGACCGAGTGGGCCGGATTCAAAGCGGTTTATTTGCAGACCTCATCGCAGTGCCGGGTAATCCCCTTGAGGATATTACGGTGCTCGAAGCGCCAGGCTTTGTGATGATGTCCGGCAAGGTGGTCAAGCCAGTGCAATGAGACAAGGGCTGGGGCCCGCCGTACGAACTCGCGCCGGATGACCTGATCACAGGCGGAATTAGGTCACCGGCGTACTGAACTGCGGGGTCGATCGAAGCCTTAGATACAAACCTGCATAGATCAACATGCCGAGTAAAGCAGCGCCCGAGCACATCATAAACACCGCTTGGTATCCCAAGTCTTCGCCCAGTAAGCTCGCGGCTAAATTGGGTCCCACAATTTGCCCTAGGCCTTGGGCGCCAGGCATGAGCGCCGCAAACTTTCCGGTGGCGTCAACACTTGCAACCGTCGACATTTGATAAACATCGATAAAGATCCACAGCAGATTGAAGGTAAAGACGCTTACCAGTAATTTGGTATCGGTAATGCCATTCGCCAGCATCCCAACAATCACGGACATCAGAACGAGGGTGACTAACAGCGGGCGGCCTAAGCCGAAGCGGTTGCTGAGCAGGGTTGCGAACAAGCAGCCCACAATGGAGCAAAAGGACGCCCAGACTAAGACCTGGTTAATCCAGACCGGGTCGACCGTTGCACTGAGTGCTGCCAATTCGATGTAGGTCCAATAAGCCCCAATGTTGATGTAGGTGACGAAAATTGCGGTGAGACCGAGCCAGGGTAAATAAGCGGCTAGTGGTTTGACAAGGTCCTGACCGTTATCAGGTTGTAGGGCTTCTGTGGGCACTTGGTTGGCGTAGGCTGGTATCCAGTTCAAAAACCCGAGGGTAACGAGGAAACAGCCAATGAAAGTTAAGTAAATCCCGTTCATGCTGAGCAGCGGTAACACCTGCATTTCAAGGGCTTGTGAAAAAGCGAATGCAAACAGCATCATGTTGTAGGCGAAAGCGGGGTTGGAGCGGGCGCCTAAGGCTGCCACGGCTGTTGCCGTATAAATGCCGCTTCCAAAACCGGCCAGTAAGCGCAGCCACAGGACTTGGTCGTAATCGACAAAGAGGATGCACAGACCATTAGCAAGCACCGCAATACTGATCCCAAGCACGATCAGCAGACGACGGTTCATGCGCGCAATAATGATGGCCGTAAAGACGGCGCCGGCGGATAGCCCGCCCAAATCTGCGCCGGCAACTCGGCCGACTTCAACTTCAGAAAAACCCAGGAGTGTGACCCACGCGGTGCTAATCACCGGAATACCGACTAAGACGCCGTAACCCACGAGGGTCATGTAAAGGCTGATCAGCAGTGATCGAGTATTGTCAAAAGGGTTTGCTGTTGTCATCGCTTGTCCTTGTGGGCTGGGCGGTCGTAAAGGCTCGCGTACATCAATTGCTACGAGTACTTTAGAATTACCACGCTTTAGAGGCAAGCTTCTGAGAATGTGCTGGCGGGTCCGGATTGTGGCAAACTCTGCTAAAGCTCAGGGCTTTAATTGCACCCTCTGTTGGAAATGGAAAATCAATGTCTGATCATAGTAATCCCCGTCAGGTTTTTGAGCGCGTTATCACACTACTCAAAAGTGGTGCTCGCGCAGAGGCAGAGTCCCTGTGTCGTGAATCTATTCAGCGAGACCCGGGAGACGTTAATTTTATGGCGCTCCTCGGCACCATTTTGGCGGAGCGCAATGAATGGCGGGAAGCCGAGGAATGTTTGCGTCACGCCATACGAGTTGCCCCGGGCCACGCCCGTGCGCATGAGGATCTGGGGACGGTGCTGTTGAATCAAGGTCAGCATGCCGAGGCGCTACCCTTTTTAGAAAAGGCGGCCGAGTTGATGCCGAATAATCCGGCGGTTTTCACCAAGCTCGGTGGGGCTTTGTCCGCGCTAGGTCGTCCGGAGGCGGCTCAAAAGGTCTTGGCAAAAGCGTCCGCGTTGTCGCCGACGCAGGCGAAGTTCGAGCAAGCCTCCCGGCTGTTTGCCGAAGGTAAATTTCGAGCCTCCGAGCAACTTGCGCAGGAGATTCTTCAAGCCAATCCGATGGATGTCAATGCGGCACTGTTACTGGCGCGGATTGCGATTAACGCGCATTGTTTTGAGGATGCGGAACAGTTGCTGCTGAAAATTACTGAGATTGCGCCTAGGTTTGTGGCTGCCTGGCATGACTTGAGTTCTGTGCTTAAAGAGCTGAACCGCTACGAAGAGGCGGTTGTGGCGCTAGAGCATGCGGCCACGCTCGATCAGAATAATCCTGTAACACACTACTTTTTAGGCGCTGCGCTCGCAATGGCGGCGCAGCCTGAGCGTGCTATTGAGTCCTACCAGAAAGCCGTGGTGCTCGATCGTAATCTTACGGGCGCTCATATTGGCTTGGGGCATGTCCTCAAAACCGTGGGCGATCAAGCGGGGGGGATAGCTGCCTACCGGCGGGCGATTGCGCTTAGACCGAATTTTGGAGAGACCTACTACAGCTTGGCCAACCTAAAAACGTTTCAATTCAATGATGCGGAGATTGCGGACATGGCGTCTCGATTGGAAGGCGCCGGATTACCCGTCGACTGCCAAGTCCATTTCGCGTTCACTTTAGGCAAGGCCTATGAGGACAAGAAGGATTTTGATCAGTCTTTTCATTACTACGCGCTGGCAAACCAGACCCATCGCAACAGTATTGCCTATGATCCGGTACAAACCGAAATCGCTCACCAAAAAATGAAAGAAGCGTTTGGACAGACGTTTTTTGACCAGCGAGCGGTCACCGCTGCAGGATGCCAGCGACCGGATCCAATATTTATACTGGGTCTGCCACGATCGGGCTCGACGCTCCTTGAGCAAATCCTCGCCAGCCACAGTTTGGTTGACGGCACGAGTGAACTACCTGATATCAGTATGATTGCGCAATCGATTACCGATAAAGGTTCCGGAAGGTCCTTTCCGCTGTCGATGCCGGAGCTTTCTGCTGACGCATTAACGGCCTTTGGCGAACAATACCTTGCCCAAACGCAGCGGCACAGGGGGCAA
>JABGWC010000089.1 GCA_018645765.1 Gammaproteobacteria bacterium
TACCCAAAACCCTTACTAAACCAGCCTAATATGGTGGAGGGGGGCGGATTCGAACCACCGAAGCTTTCGCGTCAGATTTACAGTCTGATCCCTTTGACCGCTCGGGAACCCCTCCGATTTTGCGGCGCTAAATTCTGCCAGCCAAAGCTGGCATTGTCAACGCTAAAATAAGCGCGGGCGGACATCAAAATCCATCTGCGCCTTTTATTATCTTTGCACCTTTTGTTGTGAATATCCGGATTAGGTGAGTCGAAGGTCTAATGCCCGTTTTACAGATCTCCTGAGCCAGGCCCCAACACCCTTAGCGACCTTCTCTTTCGAAACCATTCATCCTTATATTACTTATAATTCATATCGATATTTTGGCTGCGTGACCCTCAATGAACCTCAGGTCGTCGGGATATGCCATCATGAGGACCATCGACAGCAGAACAGTTTGGTGCCGCCACCAAGAGTCGAACTCGGGACCTACTGATTACAAATCAGTTGCTCTACCAACTGAGCTATAGCGGCACAGGGAGCGGATTGTAAGCCAATCGAAGTCCCTCGTCGAGACGCAGTATCGATAATTATGAAAAGAATGCGAATTGGTGCCCAATTACGATTTGGCTTACGCTTCTGGGCAGGACTTTCGGAGGACACTTGGGCCCATGAGACCTGAGGCCTGCAAGACCGGGATCCTATCAGCCTCGGCGCCCTCTAGCCGAAGATATCTTATGACATCCGCTTGACCGGGTGAATCGATTGTAAGGCTTGCCTGCTTCGCAACCGGAACCGTCTTCACAAACCGCTCGGCGGCCGCATAAGATGAAAAAACACCAAGCGATACGCTCTTTGCCAGACGCCCATTGGTCAGAACAAAGCTGTCCAATCCCTGACTACGAAAATCTTTGAGCATTTGGTAGGCCGCATTCAGCGACTCAGCCGGGCCCGCGTAAACGCGGTACTCCTCCGGACCAGCGATTAGACGCCGTTGCTCAGCAAGCCCCTCGGTCAACCAACTGCTCGCGGCAATATCCAGATTCAGTGCCTCAATCCTTGCAGACTCATCTTGCGAGAAAGGCCCAATTAGGACACATCCCACGTTTAAACTCGACTGGATACCGGCTACCTTGACCGGCGACACCGCAGCTTCGAATGACTCATCAATCGGCGGCTCTAAAAAAGCTTGAACCGTTTTGGACGCCGAATCCACATTTTGATTTGGGCGCGCAACCATAATCTCGCGCGTCGAATCAAGGAACAAGCCCTCACCAGACCCACTCATTTGCCGAACTTGATCCGCTCGCCAGTCCAATATCACTACCCCAAGGACTAAAACGTTTAATATCAAGAGAACCCAGACTGATCTTTGAATCGGACGCTTTATCATTTACAACTCCGAGCCTCTTAAGCTGACTTCCCCGGCATTAAAGGTTCGTCGATCGCCTTCGACATCAAGCACTAAACACCCACTCATATCGATCCCATCGTTTCGACCCGTCACCACCTCATCCCCCTGCAAGACCTTAACGCTTTGCCCATAATACAGATCCAGCACACCCCATCGCGCTTGGTATTGCGACATCATAACCGGCGAAAACTGAGACAGCACGGTATCAATTGCCTCAATGAACCGAATGACAAGCTCGGTTCGACTGACGAGCCCGCCCCCTAATGCAACCGCCGCTTGATCAATTTCCTGAAAATCCGGCGCAGCGCTTACATTTAAACCGACCCCAACACAAACGCGACTCGATCCGCCTGGCAGCTGATCTAACTCGATCAGAATGCCGCCGAGTTTGCCTGCCTTGGTGATCAAGTCGTTGGGCCATTTGATCCCGACCTCTTTAAATCCCAGATTTCGAAGGACTTGAACCAATTCGACACCAATCACCACACTCAGCCCCCCCAACTGACTCATGGCTAAATCAATACCCCCCATACAAGACAGTGCCAAGTTTTGACCAAACGGACTTACCCAAGCCCTACCGCGCCGACCTCGGCCAGCACCCTGCATTTCCGCCGCGCAGGCCATGCGCTTCTTTGATCGTGGTTCCGCCATCAAAGCGTTATTCGTTGAATCAATCAGCAAGTGGTGCTCAAAGGCCACCTCAGCACTTAAAGTGCCTTGAACCTGCGCGGCGTCGATCAACTCAATTTTTTTTACAAGATGCAGGCTGCCCTTCGATGTCACAACTTGAGCACTCAAACCCAATAAATTTAGGGCTTGCCGCGCCTCTTGCGAGTCAGGGACGGTCTGGCCGTCACAAAGATTCGTGATGAGTTTATTTTGATTCATCGTTAGCGCTAAAAACATATTCTGATCTCCGCGAAACACGATTGTAAAAAAACCGGACCTGCGTATAATACGCCGCCTCAGCGTCACACTTCTGATAATCGGGTCTGTAGCTCAGTTGGTTAGAGCGCACCCCTGATAAGGGTGAGGTCGGTGGTTCAAA
>JABGWC010000052.1 GCA_018645765.1 Gammaproteobacteria bacterium
GATATCAAAGCGGTCGATATCAACCACGCGGTCTTCTCCTCCGAAGCCAAAGGCATTTCAATCGTCGAACCCCGAGAAGAAGACGGGGGCATCGAGAATTTTATTGCTATGGACCCGCCGCGCCATGACCAACAACGAAAGACAGTCACGCCATCGGTTGCCCCCACCAACCTTGCCACCATGGAGCCCCTGATTAGAGAACGGGTGATCGACATCCTTGAAAACCTTCCGGTAGGTGAAACCTTCAACTGGGTTGATCGCGTCTCGGTTGAACTCACGGCGCGAATGCTGGCGACCCTGTTTGATTTTCCCTATGAGGATCGTCGCAAATTAGTGTATTGGTCCGACATCACGACCAACATACCGCAAGTGACTGGAATCGAAATCGATATGGCCGAGCGACAAGCCGGCCTGCAAGAATGTGCGGTGACTTTTTATCAGCTTTGGCAACAACGCGCTGCCGAGCCGCCAAAATTCGATTTAATCTCAATGCTGGCCCACGGTGAGGCCACCAAAGATTTGATCAACGACCCCATGGGCCTTTTAGGCAACATCATTCTGCTCATCGTGGGCGGCAACGACACCACCCGCAACAGCATCAGTGGTGGCGTGATCGCGTTGAATCAGTATCCCAAGGAATACCAAAAGCTCCGGGAAGATGCCGCACTCATACCCAACATGGTGTCGGAGATGATCCGCTGGCAAACCCCAGTGATTCATATGCGGCGAACCGCCCTTGAGGACTACAACTTGAGCGGCAAGCACATCAAGAAAGGCGACAAGGTTGTTATGTGGTATCTGTCGGGTAACCGTGACGAGCAGGTCTTTCCAGAAGCCGACAAGTTCATCATCAATCGAGACAATGCCCGACAACATGTAGCCTTTGGCTTTGGTGTCCACCGCTGTATGGGCAACCGTCTTGCTGAAATGCAATTGCGGGTGCTCTGGGAAGAGATCCAGACCCGTTTTTCACGGGTGGAGATCGTTGGCGACGTAGTACGCTTACCGAATAATTTTATTCGCGGGATATCTGAGGTGCCTGTTGTACTGCATCCGCATTAAATTCAAGTCCAATTCGTGATACCACACTGGCGTCCTCAGAATTCCACTAACCAATAAGCTTTCGTGAATGACGACTAGACCGAAAGCCTTTTGAACAAAAAGAGGCAACTTAACTGAATATTAGCGCCTGATTTCATTTAGTGTGGGTATTGGATCATTGATGCGCTTTAATAGACCTCTTAAGACAATGTGGCTGAAATCATCCGGTATAGCCTTATGGTATTCATTTCCGAGGTGCTTACATGAACCCAACAAATATCCGGCCTCAAAATCAGCAACCGCAACACGGGCGTGAAACGCTCGAGTTTGAGATAGTGATCAATGACCGATCGTACTTCAGCAGCCAGTTTTCTGAGGACATCGAACCCATCACCAGGCTCCTTTATAAAACACGACGCGATCTAAAAAATTTACATGAAACTATTAAGAGTATGGAGAAAACTGAAAGGGCCGTAGAACAGCACCTTTTGAAAAACCTAAAATAATCCGTGTCATTCTCAAAGTGAGGGACGGGCTTCGGGTTCCCTGCACTTCGGTCAGACATCATTACTATTGCGATTTAGGATTTTTATGCATTACCTTGGTCAGAACTTTGTTCTAATGATTAAAGAAGCCCACAAACAAGCCTATCTAAACGATAGCCCTCTGCATGCCGACATGGCTGCAGCATTAGAGAGCCCCGCAAACCAACCCATCAATTCGCCCGATCAGCACTGCGATCGGATCGATCTCACTTTGGTTGAGGCTGTTTTCGACGCGCTGACCGAAAGAGGTCATTCAATATCAGCTCTGCGTGAACAATTAAAGATGACCGGCGTGGCTGCGAACTTTACAAGCAGAGCCCTTTATATTTTGACGGCGCCAACCTTTTTTGATTGCGCGCGCGTCGCCATGCACCTGGCAAGCACGGACAACAATGTGTTCACTGCCAATGTTGTTGAGAAAAATGACGTGGTTGCTATTAATGTACATTTCCACGTAGAAACATCTCAACTCGTTAAAGAACACATAATGAGCGTGATTAACCAGTTCACCGACTTTCTCCACCAGCTTCGCAAGACCGACCTGGGTTCCGCATTAGATCCCATCGAGTCCGTCATAGCCGACGAAAATCATCCGCTTTGGTCCGTGCTAGCACCCAAGATTTTTCAGCGATTACCTTTCTCAATCGTCTTTGAGCGCGAGATGCTTGAACAAGCTAACCCATTCAGCAATCCAAGAGAACATATGTTGTTAAGTACGTTATTACAGACTGACACGAGTCGATCTGAGGTACCACTGCACTATACAAGATTGATCATGGCGCAAATTGCACACGCTTTCGAGCATAAAGCCTCGACCCAATTGAAAGATATTGCAGACCTAAACAATATCTCTGAGGCGACCCTAAAGCGAAAACTGTCGATCGAAGGCAGCAGCTTCATAGCGATCAAAGCCTCATTACGGGCAGATCAAGCCTTATTACTCCTTGAAGAGGGGTTACCCCAAGAATCGATTTCTGACTATCTTCAATACGCATGCCCAACGGGATTTTCGCGGTCCTTCAAAGCTTGGTATGGCGTCAATGCCACAAAGATCGCAAAATGTTTATGTCCAGAGTCCTCCTCTTGGTCCAAAAAATCCGTTATCTGACGGTGATCTAGAGAGGGCCCATTACTAAAAACCACCTCGAGTCGCAGCGGGTTGCAAACGGCCTGCTCGAGATAACCAAAACGATCCGTACAAGGCCAAAGACGACTCCACGCTGAGCTGAAAGCTTGGGGCAAGGACCACGGCTTTGAAGTTGAATATGCAACGCGTATTGCAGGCTTTACCCGATAACCAGCTCTCGGTCATTACCGACCCATCGCCTCATGAGCTAATGTTGGAGCACGCGGCTCGGTCCGCCAAACGAGCCTCGGCTTCATGAAGGCTTGCGAGTGCATGTCGACGCCGATGCGCCTCATCCGTCGCCGCCAATTGCCAAGTGCTCATAAAATGCTGCGCGGCTGCAGCAACATAAACTTGCCACAGTGCGAGCCGGGTTGGATCAACCGAACTCAACGCGCTGTAGGCGGCCGTGAAGCGCTGCATGCCTTCACGACCAAACAAGTCCCGCAACTCAACACTCGCGCCAGCCACATCCGACAATGGATCGCCAATCGCTGCGTCTTCCCAGTCTAAGATCCCGGTCATGCGGCCCTGCTCCCACAACAGGTTCTGCGCCCA
>JABGWC010000204.1 GCA_018645765.1 Gammaproteobacteria bacterium
ACCTTGCTAACCGATGACCCAGCGGTGCTGCAAGCAGGCCTGGATGCAGGTCGAATCGTTCAAGCTGCAGATTCACTTGGGGCAGCTCAATGCATGCTGGATCAGGCGATCGCGTACGCGGGTCAACGGGAGCAATTCAACCGAGTGATTGCCTCTTTTCAAGCCGTCAAACACTTGTGCGCCGAAATGGCATCCCAGCTAGAACCCTGCCGGGCACTCATTTGGTACGGCGGGCACGCCTTAGCCGAGGGCGACGGCGCGGCGCGTTTAACCGTTTGTCATGCCAAAGCGCATTTATCTGAGGTCGCACAATTTGTGGCTCGAACCAGCACAGAGGTCCATGGCGGCATGGGCTTTACCGATTTAGTCGGCCTGCACTACTGGTTCAAGCGAATCGGCGCCAACCGGCAGCTGTTAGGGTCACCGGAACTGCTGAGAGAGGAAGCCGCGCGCATTCAAATGTTGGTCGCTTAATGATCTTAAAAACGCCAAGCGCTTCCAATTCAGTTTTTCGTGGCCACGATATTGCGGCGCTCAATGCCCGTTAACATCGTCGCACGCGGCAGTCCTAATGATCAGATGAGATCCTCTTGAATACCTTTATCCGAAAAAGTGCGTTGATCAGCCTACTGCTCGGAATGCTAGCCGGTGTTCTGTTATTTTCGTGGAGCCTTGTCAGTGATTGGGCCCGCGTTTCTGAGCAAGTACGTGCGCAAAACATACAAACCCTTCAAATACTCCTACCCACATTCATCAACCTTGACGCCAACCATCAGACCGAGCACTTGAACGCAACCTTAAGCCGCTTGCTGGAACACTCCAGCTTCCAACAAGTCGTGCTGCAGCGTGGCGCAGCGGCCTACTACGTCGCAGCGCAACCTCAGCAAACCCTTACCAGGCCCGTGCTCGACTTGCTGACGCCAAAATTTATCGAGCTTTCGGTCTCTGAGGCCTCACCGATTGCGGATCAGGCCCCAATGCGTTTATCTGCAACCTTGAACGCCCATCAAGCCTTTGACGGGTTTGTTAATCGGCATTGGCAATTTGCTCGAATTGGCCTCTTGCGAACCCTGATCATTATTTTAATTGTGATCCTAATCTTTGAATTTGTCGCAATCCGGCCATTGCGTGCGCTGGGGCACCGCGTCAAAGGTGGCGACTCAGGGCTCAGCTTGCTGCCCGAGAGCAACCCAGCGGATGCCGTTGAGATCAAACAACTCTCACGCGCTTTTAATGAACGCGTTGAGCGCATTTTCAGACTGCAATTTGAAAATCAAAGCCTGGTTGCCGCTCTCAGGGCGTCACCCGATTGCTGCCTAATCGTTGATCTTGAGTCTGGCAATTTACAGTTTTGTAATGCCGCCGCCGAAGCGCTCTTTGGCCGCACCAACGCGGAGCTCCGCGCTCAACCCATCTGGGAACTTTGGCGTCAAGATCGACACGACTTTGAAAGCGATGCGAAAACAGCGCAGCAGATGCTAGGACAATTCCTGAAATTCATTCTGGAGACAGAGCGACCCGATGGATCAAGCGTCCCCATCGAAGTCCACATGACGACCTTCAACCTAGATGAGCAACAAAGGGGGCTTGTTTTTGCTCGAGACATCAGCGAACGGGGCGCGCTGTTAAGACGTGTTGCCGACAATCAAAAAGCCGATGCCATTCGCACCCTCGCGGGCGGTCTTGCGCATGACTTGAATAACCGCATTCAAATTGCCGCGGGCCATCTTGATCTCATCGATCCAGAATCGCTCCCCCAAACCGACAAGAGGTCTTTACTCACAGCTCGCCAGGCCATCCTAGAAAGCGCAAAACCCATCGATCAACTCCTTAGATACTCAGAGCAGAAAGTCGTAGCGACCGCACCCTTATCAATCGCTCCGTGTCTATACCGGCATAGACCCGCCTTAGTCCAAGCCGCCGCGCCCTGCCAACTGAGCTTTGATCTTCAGGATGAGACTCTGGCGGCTGAAACCAACGAAACCAGACTGATTGCAAGCTTGGTGCAACTCCTCAACAATGCAAGCGATGCAACCCCATCAGGGCAAGGTGCGATTTCGTTAACCCTCATGGGGCGCACCCTTTCAAGCCCCATCGCGGGCGTTCAGCAAACTATCCCAGTCGGCCGCTATGCCAGTCTCGTCATCACGGATCAGGGTCGGGGCATTGCGCAAGCGGACCTGGCCCAAATCTTCGACCCGTTTTTCTCGACCAAAGCCCTTGAACAAGGCGGCGGTATGGGGCTCAGCGCGGTGATTGGCTTTATTCAAGCCACGAACACCTACCTCACGGTGCAATCAGAGCCGAGACACGGCAGCACCTTCACCTTACTGCTTCCAGAAGTTGAAACCGACTCGCGGACCAAATGAAGGGCTAAGCGACCGCGCCAGCGGCCTTTAAGGCCTCGAGCGCGTCACTCGAAAGACCAAAATCTACTAATACTTGGTCCGTATCTTGGCCGTGCGCCGGCGCGTGACCCGCAACCGGCAATGATTCGCCGTTGAATTTCGCGGGCGATCGAACCAGGCGCATGGACCCCATCAGTGGGTGATCCCGCTCAACAAGGGTTGCATTGCTTTCGAGCTGCGGCTGGTTTAACACCTCCGCGCGCGACAGACAACGCGCGGCGGGTACTTCGTTTTCAATCAGGCGCGCCAAAATAACATCCGTTGGCAACTGCTTAAAGGCATCTGCCAAGGACTCACGATAGGTATCGATGTTCTGTAACAAACTCTCCATAGAATTGAACCGCGGGTCGGACATCATTGACTCTTTACCCAGCGCCTTAAGCACCCCAGCTCGTTGTCGATCCGTGGCCGCAGACATGGTAATCGCGCCATCTTGGGTCTCGGTTAACTCATAAATAAGATCAGACAAAAGGGGCTGCCCCGCGATATCCGAATCCAACAAGGTATCGTTCATAAACGAATCCGGATAAATAAAAAACAGCCCCGCATCAATCATTGCCACATCAACGTGCTGACCTTCACCTGTATTGGCCCGCACCAGCAAGGCCCCGGTAACCGCCTGCATTGCGGTATACGCCGTAATCTTGTCGCACATCAGGTTACGAATAAACGTGTGACCCTCTCCACCCTGAGACGCTGTCATCCCCACATGCGCTTGGATAATCGGGTCATAGGCTGGCGCCTTAGCCAGCGGTCCCGTCGTGCCAAATCCTGAAACCGCCAGGTATACCAAGCGCGGATTGATGCCGCGCAGACTGGCACTGCTTAATCCAAGGGAATCCATCACCCCAGGTCGAAAGTTATGAATGACCACATCGACTTGCGGGATTAGATCAAGTATCAACTGCTGGCCTGCAGCCTGCTTCAAATCCACCTTAATTGATTGTTTGCCCCGATTGCAGTTGGCAAACAGCGCACTGATACCACCCTTTGTCGCGCCGATATACCGCATGGGATCTCCCATATCCATCGGCTCGACTTTGATGACCCGAGCACCTTGGTCCGCCATCATCATGGCGGCAAAACTCGCCGTAATCATGGTTGAAAATTCGAGTACGGTAATGCTTTCAAATGGTTTCATCGGCTTTTTCTCTTCGTTTTCCTCATGCTAGCGCAAGCCCTGCCTTGAGGCGACCCCCCTAAAACAGGGGACTCGTTGATCGAGAAAAAACGCATAATGAGGGCAATTTGCGCGAAAAGGGCGCTTCCTTTACGCGTTGATTCGATTGTTCTAGTCATATGCCTTAGACTTGCGCGATGGAGACTCGACACCTCGTCATTGCTTTATTCAGTGCCGCCTTGCTGTTGCCAGGACTCGGATTTGCTGACTCGGCCTTGCTCACACCTTGTCCGGCCAGTACCCACAGTAAAATTTTAGACTATGAAGACAAAGCGCTCTGCGCCCGCGTCCCTGTGGCCGAGGCAAATCAAAAAAATGCACGCTCAATCACCCTTAACGTTGTGGTGCTACCTGCGACCACCCGTGCAAAGCAAGCAGACCCCATAGTGTTACTGGCAGGCGGACCCGGCCAGTCGGTGGTTTCAGTTGGACCCGCCTGGGCCGGCCGGTTTGAAAACCTGCGCAAGCACCGCGACTTCTTACTCATCGACCAGCGCGGCACCGGCGACTCAAACTCATTGGCCTGTGCAGAAGCCTTAGCGCCGATTTTCGATGAGCGTGATCTCAACGGCGATGTGGATCTCGTTCTGAGCCAACAAATCACAGCCCTGAAGGACTGCTTAACAACCCTGGATGCCGATCCACGGTTTTATACTACGATCGATGCTGCCGCTGATCTAGAAGCGACTCGTCTGCGCCTTGGCTACCCGGCTATGAATCTCTTCGGCATCTCTTATGGCACGCGGATCGCGCTGGTCTTTAACCGGCTGTATCCAGACGCCGTTCGCAGCCTGCTGCTCGATGCTGTGGCCCCCGTTGATATGCTGATCCCCGCCCAGGTTGGCTTAGATGCGGATCTTGCCTTCGAGCAAATCACAGCCGAATGCGACCAGACGCCAACCTGCCAGAAAGCTTTTCCAGACTTACCCGCGCAGCTGCTGCAGGCAGAACAACGTCTGCGTCAAACCCCCAATCAGCTGGTCACGAACCCGCTCACGGGTGAGCAGCAAAACGCGACCCTAGACCCCCGAGTTATCAATCGACTCTTACGCAGCGCGCTGTACAGCAGAACGCTGAGACAGGTTGTTCCGCTCGCCATTAGTGAGGCCTCGAAGGGGCGCTGGCAAGTCCTTGCTGGCATTGCCGATGTGCTCTCACCCGATGCCAGCGCCAACGACTTAAGCCTAGGCATGATGGCCTCGGTCCTGTGCAGCGAAGATATGAGCCGGATGACGCCGCAGCCTCAAAATGGCGTCTATTTTGATAATGCGCTGCAGGAACTCTTAGCTGGCATCTGCCCGATTTGGCCTCATAACCCGGTTGCTGAAGAGTACTTCCTGCCGCTTGCCAGTCCGGTCCCCGCACTCCTCATGTCCGGAACCGAAGACCCAATCACACCACCAGTTTATGCCGAACGGGCGTTGGCATTTTTGCCGAACGGGCATCACCTCACAGTTACCGGCGGCGCCCACGGCGTCTCCCAACTCGGGTGCCTACCAAAGCTTATTGAGAGTTTCCTCAAGGATCTCAGTTTCAGTACCGATGACGCTGAATGTGTTCAAGCGATTCAAGGTCAGCCATTTTTTTCAAACTACGCTGGCCCCTTTGAGACGGAACAGGAGGCCAAGGCCGATGATTGAAGTTTCTGGCTTAAAAAAAACCTTTGGGG
>JABGWC010000051.1 GCA_018645765.1 Gammaproteobacteria bacterium
GTGTTGGTTGGTTCAACCCCCATCCGCTCGAGCCGATTGATCACAACAACCGATCGTTGCAATCGCTCGCTGACATCATTACTGCCCAGCAAAACTTGCCAGCCCGCTCGAAGCTCAAACGCCACGGCACCTCGCGCTCTCACCTCAACCATTTCAATCTGAAAATTGGGTAGCGCGCGCCGTATTTCTAGATAGCGCCGCATGACCTCATCGATCTGAGCCTCAGGCCCATAAAGATGCGGCAGATCAATGCCCGCATGAAACGTCGACTGGAAGGCAACGCCCTCCTTATTAATAAAAGCGCTTTCATTCCAATACGCGATCGCTCGCTCAGGGTGAACGTTAATGGTCAACTCGTCCGGCCAATTGAATTGCACCTCGGCAGCGGCCACCCAAGACAACGCCTCAACTCGGGCTCTCACTTCATCAATGTCACTCAGCGCATTCTCCATCGCTAACACAACCCGTCTAATTTGATCGCGCTCGCCTTCGCCAACGTCACCAAAAATCACCATGTACCGAAGTTCACCAGCCCCATTAGAATCGGTTGCGGCCTGCACCGACGGCATCATCATTAGCAGCAACAGAGCACGCAGGACATAACGGGATACGCCAAACAGCGCCCGACAATTCATGCCGCCACCTCACAGCGATATAGGCTCGCCAAATTAAACGAAAGTTTCGCGGTCTCGCCCGCACCTTGCGTCAGCACGACATCTGCTTCTTGGAGGCACTGATGTAACACCTCGGTCGCCATCGACAGCTCGGCCAACCAATGCAACTCTGAAAGCCCGCGGGCCTTGAGTTTTCGATGAAGGTCAGCACCCGTTGCGCCCGGAATAACGGCTTCGCCGGCCGCATAAACTTCAGAAATCAGCAATACATCGACCAGTGCCAACACCTCAATAAATTGATCAAACAGCTCAGCCGTACGAGAGTAACGATGGGGCTGATATACCATGACCAATCGGCGTCCCGGCCAACCTTTGCGCACTGCCTCGATGGTTGCCTTCACCTCATTAGGATGATGACCATAATCATCGATCAACAAAAATTGCCGCTGGGTCATTGCGCACTGGCCATGCACCTCGAACCGTCGTCCAACACCGGAAAACTGTTTGAGGCCCTCACAAATCGCCTCGTCGGCAAGGCCTTCATCAGTTGCAACCGCAACCGCCGCCAGCGCGTTTAAAACATTGTGCCGGCCCGGCATGCCAAACTCGATCGACAAGGTTGAATGCGGCGCTGGTCGGATAACGTCAAACCGGCTGAATTGTTCTTTTTGAATCCAGTTCACCACCTGATAGTCAACCTCATCCGAAAAACCATAGGTCGCGACCGGTCGCATCATGCTGGGCAGCAACGAGGCCACCATCGCGTCGTCTTCGCAGGCCACGACCAAACCGTAAAAAGGCAAGTTGTGAATAAACGCGAGAAACGCTTCTTTGAGCTTGGCAAAACTGCCCTCGTAGTTCGCCAAATGATCCCGATCAACATTCGTTAGAACAACCACCATGGGTTGAAGATGAAGAAAGGAAGCATCGCTTTCATCGGCTTCAGCGATCATGTAATGACTTGAACCCAGCTGCGCATTACTGGCAGTACGATTCAAAAGCCCGCCAATGATAAAGGTGGGATCTAGGCCTGCTTCAGCAAAAATCGAGGCAATCAAACTCGTCGTCGTCGTTTTGCCATGGGTTCCTGCAACCGCAATACCATGTCGGTAGCGCATCAGTTCAGCCAACATTTCGGCGCGCCGTATGACGGGCGTTCGCAACCGCCTAGCTTCATGGAGCTCTGGATTGTCTGGATCAATGGCGCTTGAAATCACAACCACATCTGCGCCTTCAACGTGCTGACAAGCGTGACCTTTAAAGAGATGAGCGCCTTGATTTCGGAGCCGCTCGGTGACCTCGGACGCATACAGATCTGAGCCTGAGACAACATAACCTTGATTCAACAGCACCTCAGCAATACCGCACATACCCGCGCCACCAATCCCCACAAAATGCACGTGCTTGATACGGCGCATGGCGCGTCCTGATGATTTCAAAACATCACTTTGCATGGCGAGCCACCTTGGTTTTCTTTGGCACCGCAGGCGCAAGGCGACATTCCCAATCAAGGCGAAGCAACAGCCCAAGCATCACCAGTGAGACCAACAAACTATTACCACCAAAACTCATAAACGGCAGGGTTAACCCCTTTGTCGGTAGCAGACCCAAGTTCACGCCCAAATTAATCAGTGCCTGAACACCGATCAGCATTGAGATACCGGTTGCAAGATTACCGTGGAACGCGAAGCCCGACTGATAACAGCGTTTTCCAATCAGCAGGCCCTGGATCACCAAAACACTAAAGCCAATCAACACCAACAGCGCGCCGGCAATACCGAGTTCCTCAACCACGATCGAAAACAAAAAGTCGGTATGCGCCTCGGGCAAGAAAAAGAGCTTCTGAACGCTGTTGCCTAATCCAAGTCCAAACCATTCCCCTCGCCCAATTGCAATCAGCGCCTGGGTCAATTGATAGCCACCGTCAAACTGATGCGCCCACGGGTCTGTAAAAGAAATCAATCTGGCCAGACGATACGGCTGAAGCACAATCAAAACGACCACCAACAATCCACCGGCCAACAACGTCGGCAAGAAGTAGCGCATCGGAACGCCGGCGAAAAACAACATCGCCAACACTGCAGACATCATCACAACACAGGCCCCAAAGTCCGGCTGAAGCAACAACATACCCACAAGCAGACCGGTCAATCCCAGCGGGAGCAAATAAGCGGACAAGCGCTCTTGGTATCGCGCTGTGGGGCTCGCGAGATAGGATGCTAGGAAGACCACCGCGAATAATTTAACGAATTCAGAACCCTGCAGCGTAAAGAATCCAAGTGGTATCCAGCGCGTTGCACCATTCACCTCACGACCAATACCGGGAATCATCACGAGGACCAATAACATAACGGACAAAGCGTAGAGCACCCAACCGAGCCGCTGCCAAACGCGAATCGGGATAATCAGCGCGCCCAGCAAGCCCGCCAGACCAAGCCCGAGAAAAACGACGTGTTTGCCGGCAAGATACAGCGGATGACCATAGTTTCGGGCTGCGACTTCCGAGGATGCTGACGTCACCATAATCAACCCGAGCATCAATAAAAGACCGGCAGATAACACAACGGTTAAATCCACAGGACTACCCTCACTGGCGACCAACGTATTGAGACGGATAGCGCTCATGCAGCCCGCGCCATTATCAGTTGCTCAAATCGGTCACCCCGAGCTTCGTAACTCGAAAACTGATCGAGGCTTGCGCAAGCGGGCGACAATAAAATGACATCGCCCTCGTCCGACAGCTGGACCGCTCGCCGAACCATACAATCGAATTCGGAAAAAACCTCAGGGACTACGAACGGCGCCAGGCTATCGGCCAACATCGCGCCCGCGTCGCCATAGACCAAAACCTGCTTAAGACTGTGGTGCTGCGTGACTTGACGAACGAGTTCAGAAAAATCTGCGGCCTTAGCTTGCCCGCCGAGTAATAAAATCATTGGCCCTGCCGACTCAAAATCTTTTAACGCCGATTGGGTCGCACCCACATTCGTCGCTTTTGAATCGTTAACCCACGTTTTACCATCTTGCAGCTCGATGCGTTGACAGCGATGTCTGAGACCAGAAAATTGACCTAAATCGGCTAGCATCTGACTCAAGTCGAGACCAAGACAGTCCCCGATCGCAAGGGCTGCCAAGGCATTCATCCAGTGGCTTTTACCATTCAATTTCAAAGTGTCAACCGCGAGCAATGTCTCTTGCCCACGCGCGAGGAATATTTGGCCCCCGCGTTCAATCAGCCCAAATTCAGCATCATCTTGCGGGTGCTTGTCGGAGAATAGCTGTAGTTTCTGACGCCCTTTTGCGGGGGCATAGTGTGCGATATCGCGGTGTACCACGCTATTCTCAGCAGTCGAAAAAATATGTGATTTCGCCGCGTAGTAGTCATCAACGGTTTCATAGCGATCTAAATGATCGGGGCTCAGATTGAGCAACGCCCCGACCTTTAACGGCAGCTGCGTTGACGTTTCGAGCTGGTAACTCGACAGTTCTAGAAAATAAAAACTCGCCGCGTTATCCAGCAAATCCAGACTCGGCGCACCAATATTACCGCCAACCCGAACGGATGGGCGTTGCTGGCTTGCAAGGAACCCCACCAAGGTCGTAACGGTCGTTTTCCCATTAGAGCCAGTGACACCAATCGTTGGCGCTTTAGCCTGCTGCGAGAACAGATTGATATCA
>JABGWC010000050.1 GCA_018645765.1 Gammaproteobacteria bacterium
GTGAAAGCGCTCTTGTCAGCGGCGGAAGGCATATCGGTCATGGATGAACACCACGCTGGTGGGTATCCAACAGCGGTCACGGAATCTGCCGGGACGGATCCAGTCTTTGTTGGGCGAATCAGAAATGATGTCATGAACCCTCTGGGACTACACCTATGGATCGTGTCGGACAATATTCGCAAGGGCGCCGCATTGAACAGTCTGCAAATTGCCGAGGCGCTTCTGGAGCGGATTGCCTAGCCAAGCAGGCGTCGTTTCTGGGCCTGAAGTGGGGTAGCATGAGGCGTGCTGGGTCGAGCGACGATTTTTAGACCGAATTTTGTTGGAGTAGCCGCTGTGATGCAACAGATTTGTAAGAAGCTAACACGGTTGATTCAGTGCGCTGTGTTAACGCTGGCAGCGATGACATCTCTTAACGCTTGGGGACTTAGTCTTGGTGACATTGCGCTTGAGTCGACACTGAACCAGCCCTTACGAGCGAGCATAGTGCTTGGAAATGCTCAGGGTTTAACGCCGCAAGATGTTCGTGTTGGGCTGGCACCGAAAACGGCGTTCGAGGCGATGGGGGTCGATTGGTCCAGCAACCTATCGGATCTTGATTTTCTAGCGGTGTCATCTGGATCCGGATTGCGGATCGAATTAAGCACGCCGGCCCCGATTGTTGAACCTTATCTGAATTTTGTTCTGGAATTGGTGTGGCCCAATGGGCGATTGGTTCGAGAATATACCCTGCTATTGGACCCGCCTGTATTAATGGCGCCGGTTCGGCCGCTCGACATCGCGCCGGTGCAAGCAGCGAGCGTTCGCCCTGTAAGCCGTGTCCCTGAAGTGCGCGCCCAAAGACTTGATGCGGATCGAATGACGCAGGCGGGTGATACCCTTTGGAATATTGCGCTTGCGGCGCGGCCCGATCCTTCAACCTCCGAGCAAGCCATGATGCTGGCAATTCAAAGCCGTAATCCTGGCGCGTTTATGAACCAAAATATTAACCGGTTAAAAGCGGGTTATGTTTTGGTGATGCCTGACCAGGAAGATCTTGGCCGCATTTCGTTTGAGTCGGCTGTGGCTGAGGTGGCGAGCCAAAATACGGAACAAATGCAGCCAGCCAGGCAAAAAAAAAACGCCCCCATCGAACCTTCTGTTGACAGTGAATTAGTCTTGGTTGCGGTCGATGCAGCGGCGCCGAATGTCGAGTCCTTTGAAGTGCTTGCGGCAACCGATAGCGCCGAAGAAACCGATAACGTGGAAGAACAGAAGGAACTTATAAATAGTGCCGCAATCGAGCGGGACCTATTGGCAGGTCGAATGGCGGCCCTAGAAACCAAACTTGAGTCTTTAGCGGGTACGATTTCGCTCAAAGACCAGCAGATTGCCGGATTACAAAAACAACTTAAAACGCTCGAAGCCTTGCCGAAGGTCGCGGCTGAACAGCGCTTTGTAACGCCACTTTCTATCGCTTTTATGGTTGCTTTGGTGATACTCGTTGTCGTGCTGCTATTAATGTCGGCCCGATATCAAAGACTGAAAAGAAGCCTTCGCGTAGCAATGGCGAGTGGGGTGGCTGCAGAGCCGCAAGGCTCGAGCCCGACGCTGGCTGCGGCGGCGAGCCAACCTAATGCGGCGTTAGCGGGGACGGACCCCTTAATTGAAATACAAGCGGCAGGGACGACTTTGGTGCCTGATGCTGCAGACGAGGCGGAGCGGGGTACCCCAGAAGATACCGAGGACTTGAGCCCCGCAAAGACGATCCAAATGGCGCCGGCTGACGCAGGGGCGCAAGTAGAAGCGGATTTTCCCGAACTAGACTTGAGCGCGTTAGACGGTCTCGATGACCTGAGCGAGCTAGAAACGCTAGGAAATCTAGCAGACATAGAAGAGATAGAAGAGATAGAAGGTATAGAAGCGCTAGAAGCGCTAGACGGGTTAGAAACGCTTGAAGAATTAGAAGACCCCAGTGCGCTCGAAACGCTCGATTTAAGTGACATGGGGGACCTGAGTGAAGCGGATGTTGCGTCAGAGCTGGGGATTGATCCGGATGAAGACCCCGCCAATATGCTGGATTTGGCGCGGGCTTATGTCGATATGGGCGACGCGGACGCAGCACGCAGGTTACTGAATCGGGTGGGCGTTATCGGAACGCCCTCTGAGGCGACTGAAGCCCAAAAAATGCTTGTTAGCTTATCTGAAGATTGAGCGGCTCGATGGGAACCCGAATTGCCCTTGGCTTGATCTACCAAGGTACACGCTATCATGGCTTTCAGCGTCAGCTGGGGGTGGATACCATCCAGCAGGCGGTTGAGACGGCAGTGTCGTCGATCGCCGATCATCCCATTCGGATAGCTTGCGCGGGTCGCACAGATTCCGGAGTTCATGCCACAGGTCAAGTGATCCATTTTGATACCGATGCGCATCGTCAGGACAAGGCTTGGGTTCAGGGGGTGAATACCCTATTACCGGACGATATTAGCGTGGCCTGGATGCGGCCTGTTGCAGAAACCTTTGATGCACGACATTCTGCAACGGCTCGGCGATATCAGTTCATTCTTTACAACCAGCCGCTACGACATGCCTTAGCGTATGAGTTTATGGCTAGAGAATATCGGCCTTTGCGAGAGCACGCGATGCAGGCTGCTGCACAGGCACTCGTTGGGGAACATGATTTTAGTGCGTTTCGCGCGGCCCACTGTCAGGCTAATTCCCCTTGGCGGTGCATTGAGTTCATTGAGATAACCCGTCGCGGCGATCTTGTGATTGTCGACATCAAAGCCAATGCATTTTTGCATCATATGGTTCGAAATATTGTTGGCTCATTGTGTGACGTGGGTGCCGGCGTTCAGGAGGTTGATTGGATTGACGAATTACTGAAACAACGCAATCGGCAGCTGGCTGGGAAAATGGCAGCGCCAAGCGGGCTTTATCTGTGCCAAGTGGACTATCCGATGGCCTTTGATATCCCAAAAGGGACTTTCCCCAGTCAATTATTGAGCCAGAAATCAAATGGTTAATCGTCTGTGGTAGACTTCGATCGCACTAATTCGCAAATTAGCTCATGACGCTTCATCATAAAACTCGGGTTAAAGTCTGCGGCATCACGCGTGCCGAAGATGCCATGACGGCTGCGGCACTTGGCGTTGATGCCATTGGCTTTGTGTTCTATGAGAAAAGCCCTAGAGCGATTACGCCAACTGCTGCCGGCGATATCATTCAAAAACTGCCCCCCTTCTTGGTGAAGGTCGGTTTGTTTGTGAATGCTACCCCCGAGGCGGTTTTTTCAGGTCTTTCGAGTTGCGCCATTGATATCTTGCAATTTCATGGTGATGAAGATGAGAACTACTGCCGCCAGTTTGACGTACCATACATCAGGGCGTTACGGCATCGCAGTACGCAAGAGACGCTCAAGGCTGCAGCGCAGTTCTCGTCAGCGAGCGCCATTCTTCTGGATAGTTATGAGCCAGGACGATTCGGCGGCACAGGGCAGGCATTTGATTGGTCAGAAATTCCCGAGTTAACCCAGCCGATGGTGTTAGCGGGCGGTTTAACGCCGCTGAATGTGGGGTTGGCCGTCGGGCAGGTCGCGCCTTACGCGGTCGATGTGAGCGGCGGCGTAGAAGATTTGCCCGGGATTAAGTGCCCGCAAAGAATACGACAGTTTGTGCGCGCGGTCGCAGCCGCAGATGACTTAAATTAAGGCGTTTTAGATCACGCCAGTATGAAAGATAAAAGGGATCCTATGGTCAGTAAACAGCTTGGAACGAATGAGGCGCTCACGTCTTTCCCAGACCAATCGGGACATTTTGGGCCCTATGGCGGTCGATTTGTATCCGAGACGCTCATGGCAGCACTCGATGAGTTAACGCTCTCGTATGATGGTTTAAAAACCGATCCTGAGTTTCTTGCCGAACTGGGTTCGGACCTTGAGCATTATGTTGGAAGAGCGTCGCCCTTGTATTTGGCGCAGCGCCTCACCGATCATGCTGGTGGCGCCAAGATATGGTTGAAAAGAGAAGATCTTAATCATACAGGTGCCCACAAAATTAATAACTGCATAGGCCAAGCCCTGCTCGCGCGTCACATGGGCAAGCCCAGAATTATTGCGGAAACCGGTGCGGGTCAACATGGGGTCGCCTCTGCCACGGTTGCTGCGCGTTTTGGGCTGAAGTGCACGGTCTATATGGGCAGTGAGGATATCCAAAGGCAGAGTCTAAACGTCTATCGAATGAAGTTATTGGGTGCTGAAGTGGTGCCGGTGACTTCAGGCTCTCGGACCCTCAAAGATGCGTTGAACGAAGCCATGCGAGATTGGGTGACCAACGTAGACGATACCCACTACATCATTGGTACCGTGGCAGGGCCTCATCCGTATCCAATGATCGTTCGAGACCTGCAGTCTGTGATTGGTCGCGAGGCTCGAGCACAGTTTGCACGACAGCATGGCGGCCTGCCGGATGCTGTTATGGCGTGTGTTGGGGGTGGATCGAACGCGATGGGGATTTTTTATCCGTTTCTGGAAGATGAGTCAGTTCGGTTAATCGGAGTCGAGGCCGCCGGTGATGGCATCATGACGGGGCGGCACGCGGCGCCCTTAACCGATGGCATTGTGGGTGTTTTGCATGGCAATAGAACTTATTTGATGCAGGATCAAGCGGGACTCATTAGCGAAACCCATTCTGTGTCAGCCGGATTAGATTATCCGGGGGTTGGTCCAGAACATGCTTGGTTGAAAGATATTGAGCGTGCAGAATATGTCGCGGTGACGGATGAGGAGGCACTTGGGGCTTTTAGGCAGTTGAATCTGCTGGAAGGTATTCTGCCTGCGCTTGAAAGTAGTCATGCCCTGGCCCACGCCGTGGAATTTGCAGCGACATTGCGAAAAGATCAAAATATTATTGTTAATCTTTCGGGGCGGGGTGATAAAGACATTCCTACCATGGCAAAAATTGACGGCATCTCAATTGGTTAAGGAGTTCTTGTGGGTCGATTAACGTCAACGATTAATGCTGTGCAGTCGCGAGCTCAGAAGTCCTTGGTCGCCTACATTGTAGCTGGGGACCCGCATCCGGACCAAACGGTCGATTTGATGCACACTTTGGTTGCTGAAGGGGTTGATATCATAGAGCTCGGCGTGCCGTTTACGGATCCTGAAGCGGAAGGGCCTGTAATCCAATTGGCGCATGAGCGGGCGCTTGTTCATCAGGTGACCCTTTTGAAGGTTTTAGAGATGGTCACTGCGTTTCGCCTTGAAGACGCAACAACCCCGGTCGTTTTGATGGGCTATTTAAACCCCATCGAAGCGATGGGGTATGAGGCTTTTGCTGAACAGGCAAGTTTGAGCGGGGTTGATGGCCTGATCACGGTCAATCTGCCACCAGAAGAGGCGGGCCCATTGGCGATTGCGCTTCAGACCAAGGGAATTGACCCGATTTACTTACTCGCGCCAACGACGACCGATGCGCGAGCGGCAGCAGTCTGTCGTGCGAGTCGGGGCTTTGTCTATTATGTCTCGCTAAAGGGCACCACGGGTTCTGGCGGCTTGGATATCAAAGCCGTTTGCGAACGCGTTGCGCATTTGAAAGCGCAAACCTCATTGCCATTGTTTGTAGGGTTTGGGATTAAGGATGGCGCGACCGCTGCGCCCATTGCTAAAGTGGCAGATGGTGTGGTCGTGGGTTCGGCTATTGTAACCTTAATGGGTGAATTTCAGGCGTCGCCGCAAGCTTTAAAGTCAGCCGTTATTGAACTGGTTCGCGATATCCGGACGGCTCTGAATGCGTCAAACCCTTGAGCAATGGTTAGATTACATTGGTGGGTTGCATCCCATCAAATGGGATTTAACCCTCGATCGGGTCGCAGAAGTCGCGCGACGACTCGGTGTGGTGCAACCAGCGCGGCGGGTCATTCTTGTCGCTGGGACCAACGGTAAAGGGTCCTGCTGTGAAGCGCTTGCTGCGCTCGCAACGGGCGCCGGGGTATCCTTCGGGGTAACGACCAGTCCACATCTTCGGCATTTCAACGAAAGAATTCAAATCAACGGCGCGGAAGCGACCGACCTTCAAATCGTTTCGGCTTTTGAGCAGATCGAATTAGCGAGATCGGATATTTCTTTAAGTTATTTTGAGTTCGCCTGTCTTGCAGCGCTGCTTTTGTTTAAAGAAGCAGATTTGGACTTGGCGATCCTTGAGATCGGCCTTGGTGGCCGATTGGATGCAATGAATCTGGTTGATCCCGATATCTCAGTGATCTTACCTATTGCACTGGACCATCAAAGCTATCTGGGGGACACGCTAGAGGCCATCGGCCTTGAAAAAGCGGGGATTCTACGACCCAATGGGACTCTGGTTCTGGCAGACCGTGATCCGCCCAACAGCATTCTTGCCGAAGCCGCTCGCCAGCGTTGCCAAGTTAAACGAATCGGTCGAGAGTTTGATTGGGCGGATGGTGAGGTTTCATGGATGGCGGCTGAGCTGCAACAATCACTTACCCTGCCAAGCGCTGAAACCAGCTTGCCAAATGGAAGCTTAGCGGCAGCGGTGCAAGCCATGGCAGAGCTGGGTTTGTTGAATCCGAATAGTGTAGGGCAGTTGTGCAATGTCTCGTTACTCGGTCGACTAACCCGGCTCGATCTAGCTGGGCAATGCGTGTATTTAGACGTTGCCCACAATCCTCACGCTGTTGTCAGGCTAGCAGCCGAGCTGTCTCGCCGAGGTTGCCCGAGCATTCGGGTGGTTTTCGGTTTGTACGCCGACAAAGATGTTCAATCAATCATCGCTGCGATCGGCCCGATGGTGCACTTTTGGCATCTAACGCAGGTGAGCGAGGCGCGCGCATTGCCTGTCGAGCAGCTTATGGCATGTTTGCCGTTGGCGGACCAAGCCCGGGCTGAATCGACCGTTTCGGTTCAGCAAGCGCTGGAAAATGCGATTCGGTCATCCGTGGGCACGGATACGATTGTTGTGTTCGGTTCTTTCCCTGTGGTGGGCGAAGCCTTAGAATATCTAGATCGTCAGTCCAGCGCTAGGTAGCAGTAATTTGGAAACAAAGCTCAAATACCGCATGGTCGGAATTCTTGTCCTGACAGCGTTGGCTGTGATTTTTATTCCGATGATTTTTAGTGGCTCGGAGCGTGACCGAGATACGTATCTTGCGGAAATCCCAAAAGGACCCGGCTTCGGCCAGGGTCGGCGAGTGTCCGTGATTGATCTACAAGCTGAGATGCGAGTCAGAGAGCGCGAAAGTGCGGCCAGAATGCCCTTGGATAAATTAGATCAAACGGATTACGCCGATCAGCCGGGGCAAATCTTAGATCAAAATGGCCTGCCCATTGGTTGGAGTCTTCAGGTAGCGAGTTTTCGAGATCAGGACAATGCCCTTCGATTAAGGGCAAGCATTCGGCTCTTGGGGCACGGTAGTTATGTGCTCAGGAGTTTAACCAATGAAGGCTTGTTCTTTCAGGTTTTGGTTGGACCGTCCCTCGATCGAAATGCGTTGTTGAAGGTTGGCCAACAACTCTCTGCGGAGATGGACCTGTCGGTGCAAATTGTTCGCTATCGCGTTGAAGACGACTCGAATCAGGTAGGGGGTTGAACTTGGAGTTGGCGAACCTTGACTGGATCATTCTCGCGATTCTATTGATGTCCACAATCTTGTCAGCTTTTCGCGGCTTCGTTCGCGAGGCGTTAGCGCTCGGTAGCTGGATACTCGCGGTGATTGTTGCGCGCTGGTTCGCACCGATACTCTCGATGCACTTATCACCTTATATAGAAATGGCCTCCGCCCGAACGCTCATGGCTTATGGCATCTTGATCATAGGAACCTTGATTGTTTGTGGGCTTCTGACACGGGTCCTAAGCGAGCTCGTCAGAGTCTCCGGACTGAGTGCCACCGATAGATTGCTTGGTATGGTGTTTGGTTTTTTGCGCGGCGCACTTCTGGTTTTGCTCGGCGTTACGGCGCTGCATTATTTCACGCCGGTGGCACAAGATCCGTGGTGGCAGGCATCACGGCTCGTGCCTTTGGTGCTGGACTTACTGAACGTCATAAAGCCGATGGTGTTAGAACACTCCGATCAGCTGCTCCGAAATTTAGCGAAGGGATAGCAATATGTGTGGTGTCGTCGGATTGGTTGGACAAAAGCCCGTTAGTTTTGATCTGTATGATGCCATTTCAATGCTGCAACATCGCGGGCAGGATGCGGCTGGGATCGTCACCTGCGAAGGCGATCGGCTGACCTTGCGGAAAGAGAATGGATTGGTTCGAGATGTTTTTAATCAATCGCATCTAGAATCCTTAGCCGGCAATATGGGCCTTGCGCATGTGCGATATCCGACGGCCGGGACCTCGAGTGCTGCCGAGGCGCAACCGATGTATGTAAACTCGCCCTTTGGTATTTGTATGGCGCACAACGGTAATTTAATTAATGCCAATGAGCTCAACGAGGAGCTGTTCCGAACGGATCGTCGGCATATCAACACGGGCAGTGACTCAGAGGTTTTACTCAATGTCTTTGCGCATGAGTTGCAAGGCATCGCGGGGTTAAGGGTTCTGCCCGATGACGTTTTTAAAGCCGTTGAGCGGGTCCATCATCGTGCAGTCGGCGCCTATGCGGTGGTAAGTCTGATTACGGGCTATGGGCTCGTCGGCTTCAGGGATCCAAACGGTATTCGGCCGTTGGTCTTGGGTCGAAGGAAAGCACCGTCGGGTTATGACTATATGTTGGCTTCAGAAAGTGTGGCGCTGAGTGTTTTAGGGTTTGAGTTGATGGAGGATATCGCGCCGGGCGAGGTGGTTTACATTGAGTCGAATGGTCAATTGCATCGCCGGTTGACCGAAGTCAAGACGCGATGGTCTCCGTGTATTTTTGAGCATGTGTATTTGGCTAGACCGGACTCTATCATGGATGGTATTTCAGTTTACAAAACCCGATTAAAAATGGGTGAGAAACTGGCGGATAAAATCCTAAGGCTTTGGCCCGATCACGATATCGATGTGGTGATCCCCATACCCGATACCAGCTGCACAGCGGCCTTGCCGATGGCGCACCGGCTGGGTGTTAAATACAGAGAAGGTTTAGTGAAGAATCGCTATGTCGGGCGAACCTTTATCATGTCCGGACAGGAAGAGCGTTATAAATCAGTTCGTCGTAAACTCAACACGATAGAATTGGAGTTTAAAGGGAAGAATGTGCTTTTGGTGGATGACTCGATCGTTCGAGGCACCACGTCCCGACAGATTGTTCAGATGGCAAGGGATGCGGGTGCTAAGAAGGTGTATCTTGCCTCCGCCGCGCCGCCCGTGCGGCATCCTAATGTTTACGGCATTGATATGCCTGCGCCAACCGAGTTCGTCGCGCACGATCAAACAGAAGCTGAGATTCAGGCCTATATTGGCGTTGATGGGTTAATTTATCAGGACCTCGAGGACCTTCAGGCCTGTGCGGCGGGAATCAATGAAAAAATCGACGGTTTTGATTGCTCGGTCTTTAACGGAGAATACGTTACAGAGGGGGTTAGTGCCCGGTATCTAGAACGCATCGAACAGCAGCGGAATGACCAGGCGAAACAGCAGCGGGTTGGTGGCGCGAAGCACCGTAGCGAGTTACACAATTATCATTAAATTGATCCTCAACCCATGAATGAGTCGGTACAAAGCGTTTTAGAGGGGCTCGATGCCATTATCTTGGGTAAGCAGCGAGAAGTGCGGTTGGCGCTGGCGAGCCTGCTGGCTGGTGGACACCTGCTGATTGAAGATGTGCCTGGCACTGGAAAGACCACTCTCGCGCTCGCCTTGGGCCGAGTGCTTGGGCTGCAGCACAGGCGGGTTCAGTTTACCGTTGATGTTCTGCCTAGCGATATCACTGGGAGTTCGATATATCGGCAAAGTGAGCAAAATTTCGAGTTCCATCCGGGCCCAATATTTAGCCAAATTCTACTCGCGGATGAAATTAATCGCGCGATGCCGAAAACCCAAAGCGCCTTGCTTGAGGCAATGGAAGAAAACGCGGTCAGCCAAGACGGGATAACCTATCCGTTGCCATCGCCTTTTTTTGTCATTGCAACCCAAAATCCGCTGCATCACTCGGGGACCTACCCGCTGCCCGAATCGCAGTTGGATCGGTTCTTGATGACGCTGCAAATGGGCTATCCCAGTGCGGATGCGGAGCTCGTTTTGTTAACCGGTGAACCTACTCGCCAAAAAGTGCTCGATCAATCGGCCTTGTGTACGCCGGAGCAATTGCTTGGCTGGCAAGCAGAAGTGCGAGCCGTAAAGGTTGCCAGCGCCATTGCGAATTATGTGCTGCGGTTGGTTCGGCAGTCGCGCGGGGATGCTCTGTTTGAGATGGGGCTCTCGCCGAGGGGCGGTCTTGCGTTGATGACGGCAAGCCGAGCCTGGGCCTTTTTGCAGGGCCGCGATTTTGTGACGCCAGAAGATGTGCAGGCGGTCTTCGCCGCCGTTTGTCAGCATCGTTTGCGGTTTCGCAGCACCGAGGATCGTGCTGGGTTGTTGCACTCAATCACGGATTTTTTGAACCATGTCGATGTGGTGGCTTAGTACCAAATGGTCTCAGCGGGCCGAAAAATTTCGGACAAGACGGTTTAAATCTTGGCTGGATCGACGGGTCCCACCCGCCCAAGCGATCCGATTAACCCACCGCAACATCTTTATTGTGCCAACCCGTCAGGGCTTTGGCTTTGTCCTAATCCTGCTTTTGGTTCTCATTGCTGGGATTAATTATCAGAATGCACTGGCCCATGCGTTGGCGTTTTTGATGCTGGGATTGTTTTTGGTGGCGATGCTGCAAACCTATCGCAATTTGGCGGGACTGGTCCTCAGTCAGACGGTGCCCATTGAAGGGTTTGTGGGGCAAAAGATCTCGGTCGCCTTTCAAGTTCAAAGCGATGTCGGCCGGGTTTACGATGGGTTGTTTTTTTATTGGCCGAATCTCCCGGTTGCCCAAGGCTTTGGCGTTGATCACAATGGGACAACAATTTTCCGCCAGAGTATTCCGGCTCATCGAGGCTGGTATGAGCCAGGGCGTCTAAGGCTTGAAACCGTGTATCCATTTGGGCTGTTTAGGGCATGGTCCTGGTTGGACTTTGACTGCAAGATTCTGAGTTATCCGAAACCGGTACCCTGCGAGGGGCGTGTGAGCCAAGAGGATTCAGAGCTTAAGGCAGGACGGCGATCGAGCGTAGGGGCGGATGACGTCAAAGCGCTAAGGGATTTCCAAGACGGCGATGATCAACGCCATATTCATTGGCGGGCGTCCGCCAAACTCGACCGATTGACGGTTAAATCCTATGAATCTCAGCAATCGTCCAGTCAATGGCTTCGTTTAGCCGCGCTGGAGGCGTTGCCGATGGCAGACCGGCTAGGGGGCCTGGCCTATCTGATTGAGGCGGCATCAAAGCGCGGGGATGCCTTTGGCTTGGATTTGTATGGTCAGCAATTGCCCGTGGCATCAGGGCCCGGACAAGAACGAAAAGCGCTCAAGCGCTTAGCGCTTTTTGATTGGCCAGGGTATTAGCGTGTGACGGTCCATCGCTCAGCGCTGCTCTGGATGTTGGCCAGCCAAAGCCTGATGCTCGCGCCGCATGGATCGCGCATGCCGTTGTGGATGTTATTTTGCTGTCTTGTGATCGGTGCGGTGACGCTCGCGCGAGTTCAGGGTTACGTAAAGATGCCCTCGAAGTGGGTGGCCGTAGCTAGCGTGTTCATTGGCTGGGGGTTGCTGTGGCGAGAATATGGTGGCCCGATGGTGGTCGAATTTTGGGTCGACCTTTTATTGTTTCTGTACGCGGCGAAGTTGCTTGAACTCGACTCGAAACGAGACGTCTCTCAGATTATGCTTTTGAGTTTTTTTGTTGCGATGACCCATTTTTTGTTTGATGAGTCACTGTTGCAAACCATTGTGACCTTTTCGGGCCTGGTGATGGTCATGGCCACACTGATTGCCGTGCATTCGAGTTCGACCCAGGCGCCGGGGCGGCAACCGGTGAAGCTTGCGAGCATCGCGTTTCTGCAAGCGCTACCGTTGCTCGTAATCTTGTTTGTTTTTTTCCCAAGGCTCAGTCCTTTTTGGACGATCCCGTTGGAGAAGGGGACGGCTGTCACTGGGCTGAGCGATCGTTTGATGCTGGGGGATATTCACAGTTTGGTGCAGTCCGATGCGCTGGCCTTTCGAGTCAATTTTACGGCAGCGCCACCAGCCTCAAGAGACCTCTATTGGCGTGCCTTGGTATTGAGCGAGGTTTCCGAGGACGGATGGGTCGTCGGGTCACCGCCGAGGCCGATGCCCAGTACCACCGTCCGGACTCAAAGCAAGGTGATTGATTATGAGCTTCTGAGTCAGCCGATGCGGGTCCCGGTAATACCATCATTAGATCGAGTTCTGTCCGTCGAAGGCGCGTCGGCGAGTCTAGATCCGCTCGGGTTTGTTCGCACTGCGAGCGTCTTACAAACCGTAAGCCAGTATCAAATGCGGAGCAGTCTCAACGCGGTCTATGGGGCAGAGTTGTCAAAGGCGGAGCGCGCCGCGTACCTTGCGCTGCCGCAGAGGACCAACCCTTTGGCGCAAGCCTACGGCGCATCGCTTGCCGACGGTCATCGAGCACCGGATGCAGTGATTCAAACTGTGCTGGCTTGGTACTTCGATGACTTTACTTACACCTTAAGCCCAGGTGCGAGCGAAGGTGACTCGATTGATCACTTCTTGTTTGAGGCGCGACGCGGATTTTGTGAGCATTTTGCCGCGAGTTTTACCTGGGTTATGCGGGCTGCGGGCATCCCGGCAAGAGTGGTTTTAGGGTATCAGGGTGGGGCATACAACCCATCGGGGAACTACATCGAGGTGCGCCAGTTCGATGCCCATGCCTGGTCTGAGGTGTGGGTTCAAGGGGAGGGCTGGCGCCGAGTGGATCCAACGGCGTTTGTCGCGCCTGAGCGAATTGAGGCAGGGATGAGCGCATCAGCTGCAGGCATGGATGGTTTGATGACCGGTGAAGCTTGGGATTATTTCCAAATGCGAAGCCTGGGATGGCTTTTTGATCTTCAATTGCAAGTGCAGGCGCTGAGTCACCTCTGGGATCGGGTCGTTGTGAATTATGACGAGGCTCAGCAATTGCGTTGGTTATCCATGATTTGGCCGGGCCTTGAACTTGAAGACCTAGCGCCCCTTGCTTTGGCTGCTTTTTTACTTGGTTTAGGAGTGATTACGGTTGGCTTGGTTGCGCCACCCTTTCGGAGGGGGTTGTCACAAGAAGCCCGGTGGTATCGAGGCTATGTGAATTGTTTGGACGGGTTGACGCTCGATCAAGTTGGTCCCGGGGCAGGGGTTGCGCAGTGTCAAGAAGCCTGGCATTCGGTGCGTCCAGCTGAGGCAGCGCTTGCGCAGGCATTTGTTGAGAAGTTCGGATTGCGGCTTTACCAAGAAGATCAGAGTGTGTCATCAAGCAGTGTCTCAAAGGCATTGCTGGTGCTGAAGGTGTGACTGACTTGGATGAGGTTGACAGGGCGTTAGGGTCTTGAGTGTTGGTTGCCTGAACTTGCCATCTGACGATAAGGGCTGATCGAAAACGGGCCCTTGTGAGCCCGTTTTCGTCGCGAGATTAACCGACCTCGACCACATTGACGGTGGGGATCAGCGCGCTATCAGCAGACTTTTGAAAGGACTCGATTTCGTTAAAGTTGAGATAGCGATAAATTTCCGCGCTCATGGGCTCTAGGTTCTTCGCGTACGCCTGATACTCTTCAACGCTCGGCAACTTGCCCAAAATACTGGCCACTGCTGCGAGTTCCGCCGAGGCAAGGAAGACATCTGCGCCATCGCCAAGACGATTCGGAAAGTTTCGCGTTGAGGTTGAGACGGCCGTCGACTTGGGCGCAATTCGGGCTTGATTGCCCATGCACAAAGAGCATCCTGGCATCTCGGTTCGCGCACCGGCCTGGGCAAAGACATTATAGACGCCTTCTTCCATCAGTTGATGCTCGTCCATTTTAGTGGGGGGAGAAATCCACAGCCGGGTCGGGATGGATTTCGCATTTTGGAGCATATTAGCGGCGGCTCTAAAGTGCCCAATGTTGGTCATACACGAGCCGATGAAAACTTCATCGATCTTTCGACCGGCGACTTCTGACAAAGGCTTCACATCATCAGGGTCGTTGGGGCAGGCGAGCAGAGGTTCTTTAATTTCGTTCAGGTCAATTTCGATAATTTCATAATAGTTGGCGTCAGGGTCCGGCGTCATCAAGGTTGGGTTGTCGAGCCACTCGTTCATCGCGTCGATTCGACGCGAGATGGTTCGGGTGTCGCCATAACCTTGCGCAATCATCCACTTCAATAAGGTGACGTTTGAGGTGAGGTATTCTTTGATCGAAGCCTCACCCAGTTGAATGGTGCACCCACCAGCGGATCGTTCTGCTGAAGCATCCGAAATCTCAAAAGCCTGTTCGACTTTTAGATTAGGAAGTCCCTCGATTTCAAGGATCCGGCCGCTGAAAACATTCTTTTTACCTTCTTTCGCAACCGTAAGCAGACCCCGTTGAATAGCGGCGTAAGGAATGGCGTTGACCAGATCGCGCAAGGTGATCCCGGGTTGCATTTCACCCTTGAACCTGACCAGAACAGACTCCGGCATATCAAGTGGCATGACCCCGAGGGCTGCAGCAAAGGCAACCAATCCCGAACCGGCTGGAAAGCTAATGCCCATTGGGAAGCGCGTATGAGAATCGCCGCCTGTGCCGACGGTGTCGGGCAATAACATTCGATTCAGCCAAGAATGGATAATCCCGTCACCTGGCCGCAACGCAACGCCACCGCGAGTTTGGATAAAGTCAGGGAGTTGGTGCTGGGTTTCGATATCGACTGGCTTTGGATAAGCCGCCGTATGGCAAAACGATTGCATGACAAGATCGGCCGAAAAGCCAAGGCAAGCGAGTTCTTTAAGTTCGTCGCGGGTCATCGGGCCGGTTGTGTCCTGAGAGCCAACCGTTGTCATTCTCGGTTCGCAATAGTCGCCGGGGCGTATGCCAGGCAGGCCGCACGCTTTACCAACAATCTTTTGCGCCAAGGTGTAGCCTTGCTGGCTGCTCGCGGCAGGCAGATCTTTTCGGAAGACCTCGGATGGGCCAAGACCTAGGGCCTCTCGCGCACGTTCTGTTAGACCGCGGCCGATAATCAGCGGGATCCTACCGCCGGCGCGAACTTCGTCCAAGAGGACTTCATTGGCCAGTTCAAAGTTGGACAAAACCGTGCCGGATTGGTCGGTAATTTTGCCGTCATATGGATGGATATTGATGATTTGGCCCATCTTGAGCGCGCTGACGTCGCACTCGATCGGCAATGCGCCGGCATCTTCCATCGTGTTGAAAAAGATGGGGGCAATTTTGCCACCCAATACGAAGCCGCCATCACGCTTGTTTGGGATATGCGGTACGTCGTCCCCCATGTGCCAGAGCACTGAATTGGTTGCCGACTTCCGGGATGACCCAGTACCCACAACGTCACCAACATACGCGATTGGGAAACCTTGGGTTTTTAGCTGCTCGATGGTTTCAAGTGGCTTGTCCATCGTGTTGATCAGCATGGATTTGGCATGCAGCGGAATATCAGGGCGGCTCCAGGCATCCCCTGCCGGGGACAGATCGTCGGTATTGGTTTCGCCTTCAACCATAAAAACGGTAACGGTAATGGCGTCAGCCAGGGCCGGCTTGCGGGTGAACCAATCGGCATCCGCCCAGGCTTTAAGGACCTTGGCAGCCTGCGCGTTAGTCTTAGCTTTTTCGACGACATCAAAAAAGGCATCAAACATCAGTAAGGTTTTAGACAAAGCCGCTGCCGCGTCGTCGGCCACATCGTCGTGGTCTAAAAGATCGATCAAGGGTTCAATGTTATAGCCGCCGAGCATGGTGCCCAGCAATTGGGTTGCAAGGGCAGGATTGATGAGCGGTGACGCGGTTTCACCTTTCGCAATGGCGGCCAGATAGCCGGCCTTGATATACGCGGCGTCATCGACACCTGCTGGCACTCGATCGCTGATAAGCTCGAGTAAGAAGGCTTCTTCTCCGGGGGGTGGGTCCGTTAACAGGGCCGTCAGACCATGAACCTGCTCAGCAGTTAAAGGCTTGGGCACAATGCCCGCGTCGGCGCGTTCTTGAACGTGTTGTCGATAAGCTTCAAGCACAGGGGTATCCTTGTCAGAGATTGAGATTTTTTTGGGCAGCCAAGGCTGCTAGAATGCGGCGATTCTACACTAAAGTCGTTCCGATTTTAAGCGAGTGAAGATCGCAATTTAAGGATCTATTGTTATGATATTCGAGCAGCTTAATCTCGTGCCAACCCCGGATGCTTGGTTGCAAAGGGCGTCGACTGACTTGCCAACGCTTCTGATCGATCATGCAAACTGTGAAAAGAAAGCCGCGTCAACGGCGCTGAACCTCATGTATCGCTATGTTGAGTACCCGGTGCTGTTACAGGCCTTATCCAAGCTTGCCCGAGAAGAACTCCGACATTTTGAGCAAGTCCTTGGGGTCATGGCTGAGCGCGAAATCGTTTACGAGCAAATGACCTCCGCGCGCTATGCCGGTGAAATGCGCGGGCTTGTACAAACCCATGAGCCCAATCGGTTGATTGATCTCTTGGTGATGTCGGCCGTTATTGAAGCGAGAAGCTGCGAGCGGTTTGGGCGCCTGTGTGAGGTGCTGGACTCAGACTTGGCGGCGTTTTATGGCTCACTGCTGAACTCAGAAAAGCGGCATTTTCTCAGCTATTTAAATTTTGCCAACGAAATCTCGGGCAATGAGGCGGCGGTAGCGGTGCGTCTGTCCGTGTTTTTGGCGGCAGATGCCGAGCTGATAACGGGCGCTGACGAACAGTTTCGGTTTCATTCTGGTGTGCCGAGTATCTAGGCAGATTCATTCGCTGTGGTGCTCGCGGCACGGGTAACCTTGGGAGGTAAGGCCTTAGGTGTTGTCTTCGGATAGACCAGTTTCCCATTGCCGTATTGCTGTGCCTTGCTTGAAAGCTCGCCGGCAAGGGCATGCGCCGAGAGGCCCCGAGAGGCCCCGAAATCGAATTTGCCGTGAGCCTACTTTGATTATGCTTTGAAAGCACGCCACGCAATGAACTTTAAGCGATTCATCAGAATCGCGTTAACCTGCCTGATGGATTCAAGTTGGACCGGTGTCGCAGCGAACGCGCTTGCTTTAACCCCCCCCCTTTTTTTGCTTTCAATACCCGAGCATGAATAGGTTAAAGTGCGAAGGCTTCTAGGATCAGCGCGCCCTGTTTCTCGCGAATATGCCAGCCCTCAATGTCCCAATCACCCAGAA
>JABGWC010000049.1 GCA_018645765.1 Gammaproteobacteria bacterium
AATTTTGGAATGCTGCCGCTGGCAAATCCGATTACAAGATAACGTCCTCCGGGGCTCAGGGATCGCAGGGCTGGGTCCGCGAAATCGCCGCCAACGGGGTCATAAACCACGGTCAAAGCGCGTCCGGCAAGCAGTACCTTGAGTTGATCCCGCCAGTCAGCGGCCGAATACAAAAGGCCCTCATCGGCGCCGGCGGCGATCGCTGCCTGCACCTTTTCAGGTGTTGATGCCGCCGCAATGACGTGCGCGCCATGGCTTTTTGCGACATCAATCGCCGCAACACCAACCCCGCCGCTTGCGCCGAGTATTAAGACCGTGTCGGAGGCCGTCAAAGCCCCACAGGTAATGAGACCATGATGGGCCGTACAATAATTGACTAAAAACGAGGCGGCGGCAGGAAAACTCAAATGATCCGGAATAACCAGGCAACGACTGGCTGAAAGACTGATTTGTTCCGCGAGCCCGCCGTTTGACGGCATGGCAAGAACCCGGTCGCCAACTTTGAGGGTTTGAACGTCAGCGCCAACTGCGATCACCGTGCCAGCGATTTCATTACCCGGAATGAAGGGCAATGGGGGCTTGATCTGATAAAGGCCCGACACAGTTAGGGCATCAACATAACCCAATCCGGTGGCAGCAACATCGATTAAGACTTCATGTTCGGCAAGCGCTGGCGCCTCGGTCTCTGACAAGGTGAGCTTGCTGGGATGATCAAAGCTTTGGCAAATAATGGCTTTCAAATTGGGTTCCTGACGACAAAGACCCGAACAGAATACTCTAAAAACAAACTCGTATGCGACTCTGAACCGCTTCGATTCTGAGTTACCATGGTTTGCGCCTGCTGGATTGCTTGATACCGCTCATAGTGGTTCGTGGTCTGAAGCCGAATGGCGCTGAGGCCCTGGGCCGGCGACCTGAATCGAGGGTCTTAACTGAATGTTGGAGGTTCCCTAATGTTGTTGGATGCACTCAATCGCGGGCAGTGTTTTTCGTTGCCCGGCGTCTTTGATCCGTTCTCTGCAAGGATCGCGGCGCACTATGTCAAAGGTCCGCTTTACATGACGGGTTATGGCGTATCCGCGACCCTGCTGGGTAAGCCCGATGCGGGACTTGTTTCCTACTCGCAAATGGTCGAGCGCCTCGCTCACATTACGGCCGTGATTGATGTGCCGGTTGTTGCCGATGGTGATACGGGGTTCGGTGGTTTGGCGAACGTTGCGCAAACCGTTGCAGGGTATGAACGCGCTGGCGCGGCCGCAATCCAGCTTGAAGATCAGGAATTTCCGAAACGGTGTGGCCATACCCGCGATCGACGTGTCATTGACGTGGTGGATATGCAAAAAAAAATAAAGGTCGCCGCATCAACTCGGGATCAGCACGCTTTTATGATCATTGCTCGAACCGATGCGCGGACCCAACTGGGCTTAGACGAAGCGCTGCGGCGGGCAGAGTCGTATCTTGCGGCTGGGGCGGATGCTTTGTTTGTTGAGTCGCCAGAGACCGAAGACGAACTGCGTCAGATTGCGGCGGCCTTTAAGGGGGTGCCATTGGTTGCGAACATGGTGGCGGGGGGGCGCACGCCTATGTTGCCGGATCAAACCTTGTTCGAGCTTGGCTTTCAAATTGTGATTCACCCAACCTACTTACTCGGCGCGCTCACCTCGGGTCTTGAGCAGGGACTTGCCGAGCTGGTGGCAACGGGTCAAGAAAGTATCGAGATTGCGCAGTTTGATCGGTTAAATCACTGGGTGGACTTTGAAGCCATCTGGGCATTGGATGAGGAGGTTTAAATGGCCATTGGGATTGGCATGGGGCTTGGACGATTTTCCTTGGATAAAGGGCCCGATTATTTTAAGTGGATCCAGCAGTGCGAGCAGGGCTCGGTTGATTCGATTTGGCAAACAGATCGGTTAATTTCGAAAGAACCGAACCTTGAAACGCTATCAACCATGGCGGCAATTGCCGGCGCGACGGACTCAATGCGCTTTGGTATGAACGTGGCAAGTATTGCGCTCCGGGATCCGCTGTTAACGGCGAAACAGTGCGCCACGATCGACTTTTTAAGCGGCGGGCGCTTGTTGCCCGCATTTGGGATTGGCAGTGCCCTCAGTCGAGATTACACCGCA
>JABGWC010000048.1 GCA_018645765.1 Gammaproteobacteria bacterium
GCAAGGTCCATACCCGAGGTGCTCGAGTGCCGTCATTAGCGAGACGGTACCTGTCCGGCCAGGGGCTGCTCCGATAATCTTTAACGTCATGCTACACCAATTCGTATTGCCTGTTTCTACTCTAACAAGGCTTAACAAGGATGGACAGAACACCTTCCGTAGAGCCAGCCTTCATCCGGCTAAAGGCAACCCAGATGCCGGTTGGATTGCGCTAACCTTCGCCCCGGTAGTGGTAGCTTGCATTCCAAACGGTATCACCGCCGCAGGATGCGTAGGCCAATTAGTAATCCTTAACGACTTGACCGCCACATGAATTGGCAACCCAGTTTTCGTTCACCATCCGTTGGTTTACACGGGCGTAAGAGACCCTGTGCATGCAGCGACCATTGACGCGGCGGCTGCCGGGTCTTGGTAAGACACCGTTCCAATCTATCCTGATCATCGCCTCTGTTCATGCCTGGCAGATCTTAGCAGGGCGTTAGCACTGAACCTTGCTCTAAACCAATGAATGCCTTGTTATGTCGACAAGACAGGCGAGATAACACCCAAACTGCTGCTTCGAGCGCTGGGCGGCTTCAAGCCAAGCCAGCACCTTTGCCTTGCGCCCGCTCAGCGCTGGATCTGAGCACAGCCAGTTCCCGTTCGAGCGCTCCGCGCCCGGCTTCGGCTTCGGGGTCAAAAGGATAATAGGCCAACTCTGATGGCACGTCGCCAGCAACACGGGTCCCGATTAACACCCTTGGCTGCGCATAATCATAGGGCCTTGCTCTGTGCAGTAAGGCCCGGTTATCCCACAGCAAGGTATCCCCGACACACCATTGGTGTTGGTACACTCGCGCTGGATCTGAGACGACAAAATCAACGAGATCTTGAAGCAAGGCACGGCTTTCTGATCGGGACAAGCCCGGTATCCCAAAAGCATGACGCCCGATAAACAAATTCGGCACGCCGGTTTCAGGATGCACTTTTACCAAGGCCCGGAGATAGGCCTCGCCGTGATAGAGACTGCCCGGGCGGGCATCAGGATAATGCCCAAGATCATGGGCTTGTGAATACTGGGTTGAATGATATGCGCTGAGACCATGAATACGGGCTTTCATCTCATCTGAAAGGCTCCGATAACCCGCTCGCAGATCGGCCAGCTCAGTTTGCCCCCCTTCATCTGGGACTTTGACGGCCGTCAATAGCGCGCACTTACTGCTGACAGGCCAATAGGTCGAGTCGGTGTGCCACGCTTCGTTGCCGAGGTTGGTTTGCATTCGCTGACTCGCAACCGGGAAAATTTCGCTATAGCCGCCATCATCCAACTTGACCTGATTCGCCAACGGCAGCGCCCCGAACTCAAGGGCGCCAAAGCGTTCACCAAAGGTAATTTGTTCGACTTCGGTCAGCGCCTGATCCGGAAACACGATAAAACCATATTTCAGGAAGGCCCCGTAGACTGCCTTGAAGTCTTGTGCGTCGAGCTGACTTAAAACAATTCCAGAGATTCTGGCACCAAAGTCGTGCGCTGAAAGTGGGTCGATCTGCATAACGCGCCTCCTTTCGCTTCAAATTAGCGCATATCAAGGATCTTGACCATCTCGACCCTGATCATCCCTTCAGCCGCTGGTTTCCAAGGCTATGAACTTTGGTAAAGTGATGGGCTCAAATTAGGAGTTCGATGTGACCGACGTTTACCAACAACTCAATGAAGCCGCTTTTTGCCCGACCATGACATTTTTTGGATTAACCCATGTCAAAAGCGACGCGGAAACGACTCACTTTACAGTCACCTTTCCTCAGGCCGCCCTGAACCCAATGGGGTATGTGCAGGGCGGGATGATCAGTGCGGCCCTTGATGACGCAACCTCTATTGCGATGATCAAAGGCTACGATCGAAAAAAAGCCCCCCTATCAACGAACCTTCATATCCTGTTTCATCGCCCGATGCCGGAAGGGTTGGGTCACATTGAAGTCAAAATCATCAACCTTGGACGAAAAAGCGCAACCTCCGAAGGCCGCTTGTTCGACGCCAATCACAAACTCGTTGCGACCTTGCTGCACTCCGCCCAACCCGTCGATACAGGACAATAAGGATCCAGGATGCCCATCACCGAATCCAACTATGATCTACCCAGCCATAAACACAGGTGCCATATCCAACTGCGTCACAAAACAACCAACACAGCGCAAGGCACCCCAATCCTTTTTGTCCATGGCGCCACTTACGGGGCGAGCCAAACCTTTGACTACGCCATCAACGGTCGCTCTTGGATGGATGAGATGGCAGATCAAGGCTTTGATGCTTGGTGTCTTGATCTCACGGGTTACGGTCAATCTGATCGTCCAGGGGAGATGGCCGAGGCAACGAGCCTAAACGCGCCGCTTGTGCGAACGGATGACGCCGTCGCCGATGTCCTGCGCGCGATTGATTTCATCTGTGCGCAGCGTGCATGCGAAGCCGTTGACTTGCTGGGTTATAGCTGGGGTACAGCAATTTGCGGTCGCATCGCGGGTCAATGCCCGGACCGGGTCAACCGCCTGGTTTTATACGGGGCCTTGTGGGTTGAAAAACAAACCAATTTTAAGGCCAGCAGTATCCCAGCATACCGGACGGTCACTGCCAGCAGCGCCCTAAGTCGATGGGGGCATGGCCTAGAACCCGCGGTCTTTGAGACCGTTGTGGACCCACAGGTTGCAGCTGATTGGTGCCAAACCGTGGTGGAGACGGATCCCGACTACGATGCGGCGCAGCACGCCTTTCTGCGAGCGCCGACTGGCGTTCGGGCGGACTATGAACACTGCGCATTAACCGGTGCAGATTGGTACGAACCCGAATTGATTCAAGCGCCGACATTCATCGTGGTCGGTGACCTGGACATCGAGACCACACCCGAACAAGGTCTCATCGTGTTTAGCCGCCTGACCCAAGCCCATTCCCGCCAATTAACGCTCATCGGCGGTGGCACTCATAGTTTGCTACTCGAGAACCGTCGTTTTCAACTGTTTGATGCCGTGCGCCACTTCCTGGCAGCCTAGATCTCAGCCGCGACGGTTACGTGTCCTTCAGTGTTAAAACGTTTTTCGGGCTGTGAAGACTAACCCGCCTCGAATCAAACCGTTCATCCTCAAGCCTGGACGTCGTGTTTTAAATCAAGTGCGCGTCTCATACCGCCAGGCAAACGCGAAACCGGCGCCCGACAAACAAAGCTGCCGACCGCACTCGAGCGCACGAAATTTAGAGCCCCGTCTAGGAATAATCAAAGAAGCCTTTGCCGGATTTTCGACCTAGCCAACCCGCACGAACATATTTACGCAGAAGGGGGTGCGTTCGATACTTCGAATCACCAAACTCTTGATGAAAGACGTCCATCACGGCCAAGCAAACATCTAAACCAATCATATCAGCAAGGGTTAAAGGCCCCATTGGGTGATTCGCGCCCAACTTCATAGCCGCATCAATGTCTTGCGCAGAAGCCAACCCTTCCGCGAGGATACCGACCGCCTCGTTGATCATAGGCACTAGAATTCGATTCACAACGAAACCCGGTGCTTCGGCGACTTCAACCGGTTGCTTACCGATTTGAATGGCAACCGCCTGCACCGCATCAACCGTTGTCTGCGCCGTGGCGATGCCGCGAATCAGTTCGACCAGTTTCATAACCGGTGCTGGATTAAAAAAGTGCATACCCATCACTTGATCCGGGCGATTGGTCGCACTGGCGATTTCCGTTATCGACAGCGAGGAGGTATTCGAAACAAATAGGGTCGACGGTTGACAGATGGCATCAAGCTCTGAAAAAACGATTTTCTTAATGTCCATACTTTCAATAATGGCTTCAACAACCAGATCGCAATCTGCAACCGCTGTGAGATCCGTCGCCGCCTGAATGCGACCTAAGATCGCCTGATGCTCAATCTCCGGCAAAGTGCCTTTCGCCACCTGTCGATCGAGATTTTTTCGAACAATGTTCAGACCTCCACTGACGAGGTCCTCCGAAACATCCCGCAAGACCACATTCAAGCCCGCGGTAGCGAAGGTCTGCGCAATCCCCGCACCCATGGTTCCTGCCCCCAAAACGCCTATTTTTTGCATGTTTCGATTCCTATTTTTGCTTGGTCGCGAACCTTATCAAGATTGCCAAAGCGGCGCAATTCGAGCCTAAAATAGACTTACAGCCAGGCAAAAAGCGGCTTTTTCGGGCACTTTGCCGCAAAGATTCAACGCGCCAAGATTACATCCCGCGAGCGCAGTTGTTGCCTGATCAACACGGCTCATCCGCTGCAAGTCATAAAACCGTTATCAATACGCTAAGATTTCGCTAAAGTGCCGTATGGATCTTGATCTCGACACTGGACGGTTAATCGTCTTCCTGACCGGCTTTGGCTTTTTCCTAGCCCTTGAGAGCCTACTGCCCGCGCGCCAAATGACCAGTGCAAAGCACCGGCGATTACTCACCCACGGCTTTATGGCAACTGTAAACACCCTGCTCGTGCGCACCCTGACCTTTGTGCCCATGCTGGCTTGGCTGGTTTATGTCGAGCAGCAAGGCTGGGGACTGGCTCGCTGGCTTGGGCTTTCAGGCTGGCTTGAGTTCATTATCTCGATTATCGTTCTGGACGCCTTTGATTATTTTTGGCATCGCGCCAATCATCGCATCACGTTCCTATGGCGGTTTCACAAAGCCCATCACGCCGACACCCAAATAGATGTTTCGACGGCTCTGAGATTTCATCCTGGAGAGTTATTACTGTCGAGCCTTGCCAAAGCAACCTGGGTTGTTATCTGGGGGCCGTCGACCATTGCCTGGTTTTTATTCGAGATCCTGGTTAGCTGGTTCGCTCAGGCGCATCATGCCAATTGGGACCTTCCTGACCGCCTCGAGCGCGTTGTCCGACGCGTCTGGGTCACGCCCCGTTTTCATGCGATCCATCACCTTGTCGATCGGCGCTTTGGGGATGCTAATTTCTCAACGCTGCTCAGCGTCTGGGATCCCTGCTTTGGTACAGAAGCTGAGGCCCTAAGCCGAGCCCAAACGAAAGACCTTGACCTTGGCCTCCCAGAGGCCCGCGAACACACCGCCTCGTTAAAGCAGTGGTTAACCGAACCCATCGCTCGCCGGAATCTAGGATTGAGCCAGCAGCGCCAAGCGGATTAACCTTCACCAACCGAAAGCTTTTCTGTTATCGTACTCCCTGCAAAGCATTCCTTTGTAACCATTACCCATAGGGGAGCCATCTATGAAGCAATTACTCTTAATCAGCTGTCTTTTGCCTTGTTTAGCAATGGCGGCTGAACACGGCGGCACCGCAGCACCCGAAAAGAAGCAGGAACATGGCGGCCAGGCCGCACCTGAAAAAGCCCATCAAGAGCATGGCGGCAAGGCCGCAGCGGACCAGCCGGCTGCAGAACATGGTGGCAAAGCGGCCCCTGAAAAAGAAGCGCACGAACATGGTGGCGCGCCTGCTTCAGAAAAGCCGAATCACTGATAGCCCAGTTATCAGGCAGTATCTGGCAAGATGGCTTCACCCGCGCATCGCATAGGCAGCAGTAGCACCCTCGTTGGCTGGTACTGTCTCCTTGCGTCCTGCCTGTTCACGCCAAGCGGGTCGTTAATAGCGGCGCCCATTGATTCGCCACCGACCCAATTCTATGTAGACGATATCAAAGCGGCGATGACTGAACACATCCAGTCGCTCACCGTGGCGGATGGCTATTGGCACACGGTGGATGACAAGACCTTAGATGAACTGGTTTTGAAATTTATTCAGGTGCACGACCCGGTCCGCCAAATCAATCAAGGCGTTTACTTCGCCTGCACGGACTTTCACGAGCAAGGCAACGACGAAAAAATTTACGACATGGACTTTTGGCTTGCGCCGGTTGATGGCGTGCTCAAAGTCTTTCAAACCAAAGTCCACAAAGAGCCGCGGCACACGCTACTCTACGGCTGGTACAAGCACCCAAGATATACCTTCGTGAACGATGAAATCGAGTATCTTTATTAAGTGCTTTTATTACCGCAGACGTTGACTCGCGGGATTTTGTTTCCCGGTATTTAAAGCTCATTCTTCATTCGCCGTTTTCAACCCCGTCTGGTCAAGCGCCCGCACGCTTGCGATTCATAGCAAGGTTAGATCGCAAGCCCCATGTGCCTTGATCCAACCCGGATTCAAACACGTACCGGACACCAAAAATTAGTCAGTATTTGGAACCTGTATGATCCGAGCACTTTTGATCCTCCTGCCTTTGATCGCCTTCCCCAGCCACGCGGACGGGTTCGATTTTGAGGTGCTACTCAATGGCAAACCCATCGGCCATCACCAGATTAGGCTCTCTGTCGATCAGACCGGGCGCCAGATCGTGCAGGGCGACGCCGACTATACTGTGAAACTGCTGGGCATCACGTTTTTTGCCTACCAGCATCAGCATCGTGAAACCTGGGAGGGCAATTGCCTCCAATCTTTGGTCTCCAGCACCCAAACCAATGGCGAGCCTGAGCAACTCACGCTGAACCGCAATCCTGACGGCTACGGGTTAACCTCTTTAACCGTGACCGAAGCCTTCACCCTGGCGGAACAACCCTGTGTTTGGTCCTACGCCTACTGGCGGAAAGACTTCACAAGCCAACGCCAACTGATGAATGGCCAAACGGGGGCCATGAGCGCTGTGACGTTCGAGCGCGTTCCGCCCCTCGCAGCAAGCCCACAGGACATCGATCCGGCGCGTGCTTTAGCAGTTGCCCAATCACCAACACGAAGCCCTGGCACTCGCTACAGACTGATCAATCGAGATCAAACCATCATGGTGGACTACAGTCCTTCTGGCGAATGGATTGGATTGGAGGTCGATCTTGCACCCAACCGTGTGCTGACCTATCGACTGCGGGCGCCGCTATAAGGTTGCTTTCTCGGCGCCTAATTGCGGCGCCCTAATCCTGTTGAACGGGCGGCATCACCGAGACTTCCTCCGATAAAAAACCGCCCCATTTCGCGTCAGGGTCGAACAGTTTTGCTTCGTCCGCCTGAATTTCTGCCGCAATCACAGGGTCACTAAGATGCGCCATACAAGCTTTTTGCGCGGCCCAATCCGGAAACCACATCTCTGTAATCACATCAAAGGGGGGGTTAGGGGTCGACGAATGTGCGGGATCTAAATACCGCCGAATATAAGAAACCGCGAACCCAGCCAAGACCCGCTCTCCGATTTTTCGATGGTGGGCTTCGTAGTAATCTTTAAATGTCGCCAGATCGAGATCCTTGCGACGCTTTAAAAACACAACTTGTTTGATCATCCTTCACCTCTTCCTTCTGTTGCTTTCATCGCTGTTGGCGCCGATAAACTAAGCCCGAGCAGCCCCTGCGCTTTTGTGTCTGGTTCAATGCCAAATTCGGTTAGACATCTCAGGGGCCATGTCTTCCGACAGCACGGCTCAGGCTCCCGACCCGAGGGGCAGACGATCCTGAACCCCCTATTAAGACCAAAATAAGCCATGCCCGCAATCCCCATCAACTGCCGGCAGATCGCATTCCCTGCCAGCGCTGAAGGTAAGCCCTGCTGCAGCGCCACGGAATATTGGATGACCCAGCAAGCCCATCTGCGGTAGAGTCAGTCAAAAGACTGGTTTCACAAGCCGTGCAAGCATCCGGAGCAGATCATCGAACCGACAACCGCCAAGACAAACCAATCATCCAGTGGTCAAAAAGCCATTGGATTTTGGCGGGGCTGGTCCTTGGTCGTTGGCGGCACCATTGGTTCGGGCATTTTCATGCTACCTGCCCTACTCGCCCCATTCGGACTGATGGGCATCATCGGTTGGTTAATCGCGGGCGCTGGCGCCTTAGTACTATCGCTGATGCTGTCAGATCTGGCGCGTACCCTGCCTGTCATTGGCGGGCCTTATGCTTACGCACGGGCCGGGATGGGCGACTTCATCGGTTTTTGGATTGGCTGGGGCTACTGGATCGCACTTTGGGCTGCAACAGCCGCAATAGCAGTGGCTTGTGTTGGCTATCTATCATTTTTCTTTCCGGCTCTCGCATCAAATAGTCTTGTCTCTGCCGGGGCAACGCTGGCCTTAATCTGGACTTTAGTGTTGATCAACTGCCAGTCCATTGCCGCATCCGGTAATGTCCAACTCCTCACCACGGTTCTAAAAATTCTACCCTTACTGTTGGTGGGCGGCCTGGGCTTGACAATGGGATCGAGTGAGAATGTTCCAGCACTGAACCCCACCGGCGGGTCTTACCTTGCCGTCATTGCAACCAGCGTAACCTTGGTGATGTGGGCCTTTGTGGGTTTAGAGGGCGGGACGGTACCGGCCGCCGATATGAAGGATCCCGAACGCTTGATACCCAAAATTTTAATTACCGGCACTTTGACTGTCCTCACGGTTTATCTGATTGCCTATTTAGGCGTGGTTTTACTCCTGCCAGCAGCCACACTCGCGACCTCTAACGCCCCGTTCGCAGACGCCTCGGTTTTGGTGCTTGGCCGATCGGGTGCGAGCTTGATCGCGGCCGGTGCTATCATGGCAACCTTTGGCGCACTCAACACCCAGATCCTACTATCCGGTCAGCTTGTCCGCGCTATTTCATTGGATCGGCTTTTCCCAGGGCGACTCGATCAACTCAATAAAGGCGGCACACCGGCTAAAGCGATGATCGTTTCCGGCATTTTGGCGAGCCTTCTGGTCGTTATGAACTACCAAAAAGGCCTTGTGGAAGCCTTTAATATGATGATTTTATTATCAACCTTGACCACCTTAATCCCGCTCGCTTTTGCGGCGGTGACTGCCATGATTCTCTTTCGAGGTCAGCCAGGTAGTCGGAAAAAACTGATCACTGCGGGCCTTGCGTTTTCCTATGCCCTGCTTGTGATCATCGGCGCTGGTCAGGAAACGGTTTATTTCGGCTTCATTTTACTGGTCGCGGCCATGCCCTTTTACGCACTTTTAAAGCGGGATCCACAATCCGACAATCCCACCTAAACCAAACCGATCAAACTCAATTGATCACAACACCGTAACTAACCCCAGCCAACCCACGACATTTTCACGGCACCCCTATGAACATCGCGATTATCGGCGCCGGTCTGTCCGGCGCAACTCTTTGTCGGAACCTGAGCCCATTGGGCACTGTAACAATCTTCGAAAAATCGAGAGGTATTGGCGGCCGAATGGCCACCCGTCAAAGTATCGACGCAGCCTGGGATCATGGCGCGCCCTGCTTTATCGCTCGAGACAACGGATTTAAACAATTTTTGCAGCCATTCCTAAACGATCAAACCCTCACCGAGTGGCATCCAAAAATGACAACCCTCGGCCTTAATCAAAAGGCCTATAAACGCACCTGGTTCGAGCCGCACTATGTCGGCCAACCAACGATGAATCAGTGGCTCAAAGCCCTCTTCGCGGGGCACAGTGTCGAAACCCAATGTGACATCCAATCAATTTATGGCGAGCCCGGCAAGTGGTATCTTGCCAGCGTCGGCCGCAACCATGGCCCTTTTGATTGGGTCCTGTCCAGCGCGCCGCTAGCGCAGACGCAAGTCCTTTTTGGCGGTTTCAACTTCGATCTCGCCGCACGCTACCAGCCGGGGTTTACCTTATTGTGCGAACTGGCTTTTAGTCCTAGCTGGGATCGAGCGGTCTGCCAAGATCCAGTCGTCGCCGAGCTGATACTGTCTGGACGCCGACCAGGACGCCACCCTGGCAAAACCCTTGTAGTACACGCCCAAGACCAGTGGGCGAGCGAGCAAATCGCTTCAGAACCGGCAATGGTTGAACAGACCTTGCGACGTGCAGCTGAGGCCCTCTTAAATACAGATTTTGACAGTGCAAAACTGCACCGCTGGCGCTACGCACAGGTCATCGAGCAAGCCGCAAGCACCCATTGGCTCCAGCCTGCACTCCAACTGGGCGCCTGTGGCGATTGGGGCGGAACGCAAGGTGCTGAGTCAGCCTTCATCTCGGCAAAAGCGCTATCGGCGGCACTCGTCCACAAAGGTCCGAAAAACCAGTAAGACGCCAAGCGCCAGCGGATCATTGCACCCTGCAACAGGTCATCGACTCGCCGCTGCTCTGGTCATCGAAGGCCTGTGATCCTGACAGGATGCAACGCTGAGCAAACAGGGTCTATGACATCAAAATCACCACAGGATTGTTTGCTATGACTGGATTAATTGCTCCAGCTTTATCTGATCTCCTGCGAAATTCCGAATGCCTTCTGCAAGCTTTTCGGTCGCCATAGCATCCTCATTCATCGACCACCGAAAACTGGACTCATTCAATTCAACTTGAGGGCGGCCAGAATCCATCGAAGGCGTGAGCCGTCGGGGCAGCGGACCCGAATCTGCGGCAAGTGCGCTCAAAAGGTCCGGGCTAATCGTGAGCCGATCACAACCTGCTAGGGCTTCAATCTCGCCCAGGTTCCTGAAGCTCGCACCCATCACCACGGTTGGGTAATGGTTCGCCTTATAGTACTTGTAAATTTCTTGTACCGAGAGGACACCGGGATCATTGTCAGATTTGTATTCGATACCGGTCTTAGCCTTGTGCCAATCAAGGATTCGGCCGACAAAAGGCGAGATGAGGTAAACCCCGGCATCGGCGCAAGCGGCCGCCTGAGCAAAGCCAAAGAGCAGCGTTAAATTGCACTGAATACCATCGCGCTCAAGGGCTCGCGCCGCTTTGATCCCCTCCCAAGTACTTGCGATCTTGACCAAAATTCGGTCCGATGAAATCCCCATTCGATCGTAGTGTTCGATCATCGTTTTCGCCTGAGTAATCGTCGCATCGGTTTGAAACGACAACCTCGCATCGACCTCGGAGGACACCCGACCTGGGATGATCTTCAAAATCTCGCAACCAATATCTACGGCAAACTGCAGGCACGCCGCTTGCACGCCCGGCGCGCCGCCAACCCGCCTTGCAGTCGCTTTCGCCGCATCAAGCGTTGCTTCGTAGGCGGGCAAACCCGCCGCTTTCAGAAGCAAAGACGGATTGGTGGTCGCATCCAGCGGCTGATACCGCTGGATCGCTTCAATATCGCCGGTGTCTGCCACAACATCGGTCATCGTTTTCAGTTGATCTAATTTATTCACCCGCGTCTCCTCAGTCTCACCGCTATTATCCCTGAAGCACCCCTCAATTCCATCCTATCCTGCAAACACTGCGCTGACATTGACCCTCTAGCGCGATCGCAGAGGCGCTCAACGCCCACCGCCACATCCGACCTACTGTCTGGATCGTTAATCCTTCCCGCGGACATAAAACGGCAAATTGGCGTGGCCCACACCACCCGCATCATCCAACACCTCAACAAACAACCGATAGGCACCGGGTTGAGACGGCATCAAAACGTCAACTTTTGCGTCAATCGGCGGACTGATTAAATTCGGCACGGGCGCCGGCACCACCTCCAGATCACCACCGATCTCCTTGGCTTGACTCTCCGGAAGGACGGTCCAACGATAGGTCAAAGCATCGTTTTCCGCATCCAGCGCGACGACATCTGCTTGCAAGTGCATCCCGGCCACGCCCACAACGCTTTGATTGCCTGTTTGGCCCGCTAGCCGAATGGAACTAACGTTTGGCGCCCGATTGCTGGGCCAGACGCCCTGCCAAATATACTGCAAGGCATCAGCCGCTTCGGTCCGGTCACCCGTCTCCATGAGCGTGCCATACCAGGTGGGTGTCCGTTCCTGCTTTTGTCCCCAAAGAAAGGCGTAGGCACCAATAATGCGCCCCGGATTGGCTTTGATCACTTGTTCATAGCCTGCAATATACTGGGCCGCCTTTGCTGCACTGGTTAACTCGATGGGCGCTTGCCAGTCCGTACTCGGCACTTCCCAATGACCAATGGTGCCCCACTCGGTCACCATGAGCGGTTCGGTTAATCCCAGCGCATCCATTGCCCGATCTAAGCCCATGATGCCGCCGTAGACTTGCGTACTGTAAAAATCTAAGGCCGGCGCCCGCGTACGCAACAGCTCAACATCCTGAGCACCCAAACCTGCGAGCGCGGTGGTCACGGGATGATTTGGGTCGACCTCATGGATCATCTCAGCAATTTCATTCACCGCATCCCAAACTTTTGGATTACGGGCTTCTAAGTTCAACTCATTACCAATAATCCACGTCAACAAAGCGGGATGGTTTTTAAATCGATCAACCTGCTGTCGAAAGCGTTGTAGCTGCGCGGCAACCGCGCCTTCATCGTTGTAATCAAAGCCTAGTCGCTCACGCCCCACGTCCAGACACAGCGAAACGGATAACCCCAAAGCGTGCGCATCGTCCAGAATCTGACCATCGCCCACATGCCAAGTCCGAATCGAGTTAGCCCCATGGGCCTTCAAACTCGCTAAGGAGCCCGCAACAGCGCCAGCCCCATTCGGGCGATAGGGCTGACCGCCTCGGTGCAATTCGTAAGCCCCGGGCACGCCCAAAATTTGAACCTTTATCGGCTCGTCTGACGCCGCGCAACCCGTGAGGCCTAGCCAAAGCAATACCAAAAAACTCAGAATCGGACCCTGACGGAGATTAGCGTCCAGGCCCTGATCGCTTGTAGCGTGTCGATGGCGATGCGGCACCCATTTGAGGACCAGGCAGCGCAAACGGGTCAATTTATCAACCTAGGACCGGTTGAAGCACGTGTCACGACATGGCACGCGAACGAGCGTTCGGCGGAATCATCGGGATCACCTCGGAGTTTCTGAATCAGTAAGCCCGTCAACGCTTCTGCCATCTCGACAATCGGTTGACGAACGGTTGTCAACGGCGGCCAGATTCTGGAGGCAATCGGCGTATCGTCAAAGCCGACAACTGAGAGATCCTCAGGGATTCGCAAGCCCCGTTCTCGTGCTTCAAAAATCGTACCTGCCGCCATATCGTCATTGCTCGCAATAATGGCCGAAGGCGGTGACCTTAAATCGAGCAGCGCCCGGGTTGCGGATCTTCCAGACTCAAAACTGAACTGCCCATCCTGAACATATTCACCGTGGTACTCGATTGAATTGGCCTTCAACGCGCGCAAATAGCCTTCAAATCGATGCGCGGTCGCCGCGTGAATCGGGTCACCCTTAATAAAACCAAGCCCCTGATGTCCTTGATCGATCAAGAACTGCGTGACATCAAAGCTGGCCTGCTCATCGTTACAATGAATACTAAGCTCATCGGCGAGCGGCATTCGGGGGGAAATTCGAGCGAACGGAATATCTAGATCCGTTAATAAGCGTTGGATCGAGATGAAGTCACCAATCGGCGCAGGCAGCACCACACCATCCAGCCGAGATTGCGATACAAAGCGGCGAACATCTTGGATCAGATCTGGATTGGGTAACGTAAGCGGCAATAACAATAACGTATAGCCGCCGGCCTCACAGGCTTTTAGGGCGCCATTTAAAACCTTTTGTACATAGCTAAATTCGTTCGGATTCTCATAAATGAGACCAATCACATAGAAGCGCTTGCCCGACAGCACGCGAGCGGCCGTGTTCGGTCTGTAATTTAGATCGTTGATCGCGGCGACGACCTTTTCTCGGGTACTTTCCCGTACATTGATTTCGGCGTTCACAACTCTTGAAACGGTTTTAATCGAAACCCCAGCTTGCTTCGCCACATCGAAAATAGTGGGCGCTTTTGCCTTTTGGCGTCCTAGTGCTTGATCCTGATCGGTCATGGATTATTTCATTCGATTGTTGCGTTATGGACGCCTGGCTTTGCGTGGTAGCCACGCTGGTCATTATCCACCCCTCTCGCATTCAAGCACGTTTCCATGCCCAAGCGAAGACAGTCTCTGTCAGATCGATCGAACCTGCTTTTGCCTAGGCCATTAAGCACAATCAGCGCCTACGATCGTGTACTAACCACGCCTTGACGCGAGCGCGATACCAATAACCGCCAGCAAGACCCCGCTGACCCTGTCCAGCTGAGGTTTAGGCGGATCCTTTGTCTGCATCTGACAACGCTGTCATTATTCCATTCTTGGCGGCATTGGGTCAATCCAGAACCGCAGCCAGCTAGACCCCAAGCCCCCGATAGGCCCCTGGTTGTTGACGCCCAGCCCAGACGAACAGGTCAATATCGGAAGCCCAGCCCCGGGTTGGTTCCTACACAATGGGCGCCCATTGCAGCGCCGCCGAGGACTGAAATGCCCAGTTGCTCTTATAGGATAGCCGTTTCGGCGCATTTTGGATTGACACTCCGAGCGGCTCGCGTCGATAGTGCGTGTTGCCACAACTAAACCGCGAACACACCCTGTTCGTTCAACGGTTGCGAAGCAATCTTTGGGGAAAAAGACCATCTGCCGGATCAGATTAGAACGCGCCCCGAAGGCATTTGATCGAAAGATTCACAGATAACCTTGGAACAAGCCAGGCGACAGGGCGATGCGAAATTTAAAACTGACAACCTCAAACATTCAACCCGATTTCGGCGGATTCGTGACCTTTGCGGGCGAACGCTACTATCAGATCTGTGATGTGGATGGCCTACCCCCGTTTTTCATTAGCCTGGCCGCCAGAGGGGATCATTGGCTGTTTATCTCATCCTCATCGGGATTGACCGCTGGTCGCAGCGCACCAGAGTATGCCTTATTTCCCTATGTGCCAGTCGATCGAATCCACGAAAGTCATCAACACACTGGCGCCGTAACCCACATCAAAGTACACAGCGGCAGTCAAACCCAAATTTGGTCTCCCTTCTTTCATCAAAAGCCTTGGAAAGGCCGTTCCACGCGCAATTTATACAAAAACACCCTCGGCACCAAAATTTGCTTTGAAGAAGTTCACCATGAATATCAGCTGACCTTCCGATTGACCTGGTCAACGAGCGAAGCGTTTGGTTTCGTTGCAACCGGCGAGCTTCTGAATCATGGTCAGAACGCGGTCGAGCTGTCGCTCGTCACAGGGTTGCAAAATATTTTGCCTGCCAACACGCCTCGAGCGATTCAGGAGTCCTCAAGTAATCTCGTTGATGCTTACAAACGCAGCGAACTGGATACCGAAACAGGCCTTGGACTCTACACGCTCTACTCCGCGATCTCCGACAGGGCTCAAGCGAACGAGTCCCTCAGAGCCAACACTGCTTTTTGTTTGGGTCTCGACCAGGCTCAAACACTGATTTCGAATGATCAGCTTCAACAGTTTTTGATGAATGAGCGGCTGAGCGCCACCTCGGAAACGAAAGGCGTGCGCGGCCTGCACTTAAGCCACGCCCGGTTGATCCTTGCGCCAAATCAAGATCAATCCTGGGATTTAGTGGCCGACACCCAAAGAAACCAAAGCCAGATTATTGCCCTGAAAGCCTCCCTGCAAGACCCCGCGGACTTGCGGCAAATGATTCATCAGGATGTCGAGCGGGGAAGCCGAGAATTGGCTCGCCTGGTGGCGGGCAGCGATGGTCTGCAGGTGTCGAGCGAAGAAGCCGTGACCGTACACCATTACGCGAACGTATTATTCAATATCATGCGGGGCGGCACCTTTATCGACCATGGGTTGATTACCAAAACCGATTTCCTGAAGTCCGTTCAAACCTTCAACCAAGCCTTGCACGCGCCGGCCGAGCAGGCGTTACAAGACCTGCCCGCTCAATTTAAGCGTGCGGCTTTGGTAGATCGCATCAACGACGCGCGGTCACCGCAGCTCCAGCGGCTTGCCCAAGAATATTTACCCATCAGCTTCGGGCGACGGCATGGCGATCCGTCCCGGCCTTGGAATCATTTTGAAATCAAGCTTAAAGACAATGATGGTCAGCGATTACTTGCTTATGAAGGCAACTGGCGGGACATTTTCCAAAACTGGGAGGCATTATGCCTCAGCTACCCAGACTTTATTCCAAGCATGATAGCAAAGTTCGTGAACGCCTCGACCATCGATGGTTATAACCCTTATCGCGTGACCCAAGATGGAATCGATTGGGAAGTCGAAGACTTGGAAGACCCCTGGAGCTATATTGGCTACTGGGGCGATCATCAAATTATCTACTTATTGAAGTTTCTGGAGCTCTCGGAGGCCTTCTACCCCGATCTTTTAACCGAGTTAATGACCCAACCTTTATTCAGTTACGCCAATGTCCCATATCGACTCAAACCGTTTGATGCGATGGTAAAAGATCCCAAGAACACGGTCTTATATGATGAGGCCCTGGCCAAGCGGATTGAGCGCAGAGTCTCGGAAATTGGCGCAGATGGCAAATTGATCTTGACCCAAGACCATGAGGTGTACCAGGTCACGCTGCTCGAAAAGCTACTCGTGCCGATGCTCAGCAAACTGTCAAATTTGGTCGTGGGCGGCGGCATTTGGCTCAACACCCAACGACCAGAATGGAATGATGGCAATAATGCACTGGTCGGCTCGGGCGTGTCCTTTGTCACTTTATGCTATTTGCAGCGTTATACGCAGTTTTTGAAATCAATTCTGGCAAGCTGCCCTCAGCAAATTGATTTAACCGACGCGGTTGGTGATTGGCTCACCTGCACCAATGAGATCCTGAAGGACATCTTGATCCAGGGTCAAGGCAAGCCCCTTAATCCAGAGCAGCGATTCAACAGCCTCAAGGCCCTTGGCCAAGCTGCAAGCGTGTACCGGGCTGACGTCTACCAAACCGAAACGCTCGAAAAGCGCGTCTTTGAACGGTCGTCGATCGATGCCCTCATCGATTCTGCGTTAACGATTTTCGAGCGAACCATCACCGAAAATCAACGCGATGACGGTCTATTTCAAACCTATAACTTACTGAAGACCGAAAACGGGCAGACCTCTATTTCCCATTTATACCCGATGCTGGAGGGACAGGTTGCCATTTTAAGCGCCAAAACACTCAGCCCTTCAGACGCCATCAAAGTCCTTGATGCGTTGTTTTCAAGCGATATCTACCGACCGGACCAGGACACTTTTATGTTGTACCCGGATCGGACACTAACTGATTTTCTGGATAAAAACCGTTTCTCCGCAGCTTCGGCTGCCGGCGATGACCTCATTCAAAGAATGCTTGCAGCAGAAGATCAGCGGCTGCTGATAAAAGACCCTAATGGCGACTTAAGGTTTCATCCGGACTGCACCAACATCGATGCCTTAAATGAGCGGCTCAACAGCGTCATGAGGGACTACGCGCTAGAGCACCCGCAAAGCGCGTTTGATGCGATCCAGAACCGATTTGAAAATGTCTTCAATCACCACGCGTTCACCGGCCGATCCGGCGGCATGTTTGGCTTTGAAGGCTTAGGCTGCATCTACTGGCATATGGTCGCGAAACTCCTGCTCGCGGTTCAAGAAACCTATTTTTCAGCGGTTGACGCAGGTGCCGACACCGACCTTCTGCGCCAACTGGCCAACCACTATTACCGCGTTCGAGCTGGACTCGGATTTAACAAGAGCCCCCAAGATTTTGGCGCCTTTCCGACCGATCCCTATTCGCACACGCCAAAACATGCGGGCGCTCAACAGCCCGGCATGACCGGTCAGGTTAAAGAAGAAGTCCTTACCCGGTTTGGGGAACTGGGCCTTCGTATCCAAAATGGTCAAGTTACGTTTGATCCAAGGCTGCTCATGCGCTCAGCCTTTAGCGATCAGTCGATGACCTTTGAATACTTGAACGCAACCAACCAGTGGCAAACGCTAATGCTCCCCAAAAATGCGCTCGGCTTCACTTGGTGCCAAGTCCCGATCGTTTACGAATTGACCGATCATGAATTCAGTATCGATGTAACGGATCGTGATGGCCGGGTCGTGACCATAACCGGTCAGACCCTGCCAGGCCCGGTCAGCGATCGATTGATTAGCCGCGCTAACGCGATCATTCAGCTCAAGGTTTTGGTACCCCACGGCGCGCTGCTGTCCTAAACGGCACGCCGCGTGCATTACGGGTCTAAATAATGACAATTCGGCTGATCAATTCCTCTATACTTGCGCGCTCTTAGAAGGACTCGCCTTGTGGAACTGACCGAACTGATCTCTCTGTCTATTTTTGCAACGGTTGCGGCCTTTACGCCAGGCCCCAATAACCTGCTGCTTGCTGCCTCGAGCGCTAATTTTGGCTTACGCGCGACCTGGCCTCACATGGCTGGCGTCATCATGGGCTTTACCCTACTCGTTGCCATTGCGGCCTTCGGCCTAGGGTGGCTGCTGACTGCGATTCCGATGTTACAAATCATTTTGAGACTCCTTGGCATCGTTTTCATTACCTTGATCGCTTACCGATTATGGATCAGCCATACCCTTGAGCAGCAAAACGCCACGCGACCGATGCGGTTTATCGAAGCGGTTTTATTCCAGTGGATTAATCCTAAGGGCGTCCTTGTCATCATCTCAGCGATTTCCGCCTACACCGATCCAGCAAGCATTGTGCTCAGCGAGGTCGCGATTTTAATCACTTTGTTTTTCTGGGTGACCGTGGGCTCCGTGCTGGTGTGGGCTGGCGCTGGCGCTTTCATCGCGCGCAAACTCACGAGCCAAAAGCGGCTTGCTTGGTTTAATCGCACAGCAGCCAGCTTACTCCTGCTCAGCGTAGCCCCAGTCTTACTCGACCTTGTGTAAAAGCGCCCGACAAACCGTCAAACCGCTTTAAGAATTTGAGCCGGCCCTTAAAAGCTTGTAGTCCGAGGGTTCTAGGTCATGGGTGACCGCCCAAAATTTTTGCAAACTAAACGGCGAATTATTGATCACCTGCCCCGACTGGTTTTTGTACCAACTCTCGACACTCGGATGACCCCAGGCGAGTTGCCCACTGATCGCCTGGACCTCTTTATTATATTGATCATTGATTTCTTCGCGCACGTCCAGCGCGTTAATATCGTTGGACACCAGGAGCGTTAAGCACTGCATCACATAGTGTATTTGGCATTCAATTTGATAAATAATGCTACCGCCGTGCACGATATTGGTATTCGGACCATACAGACAGAACAGGTTTGGAAAGCCCGGCATACTAGTGCCCTTATAGGCGTTGGCGGCATCACCCCAGACCGTGGCTAGATCTTGCCCGCCGAGCCCTAATACCTGCATGGGTGATAGCAACTCATTGGACTTAAAGCCCGTCGCAAGAATCAAGACATCGATTGGATGGTGATCGCCATTACTCGTTTCAATACCGGTTTCCGTGATTCGGGCAATGCCATCGGCAAC
>JABGWC010000193.1 GCA_018645765.1 Gammaproteobacteria bacterium
CGCATCATTGACAGTGCGCTGGGCTTGCTCAGATGGTGGAATTTCACGAATCAGCGCATCGGGCTCCAGTAATTCTGTTATGGAATCGATTCGAAGATCATCTGTATTTACGGACATGATTTTGCCTAATGCTCAAGGAGTGGCTCAATTAAAGCGGCAAATAATACCATAGGTCTTGCGCCGAAATCATGGCGCAGTTGCTGCTTTTCCTTGGATGGCATCAATTAAGCGGTGCAACACCGTTTATTGATCTTCGATAACGACTTGCTCTGGACGCCAGACCAACATTTCGACTGACGCTTAAACGCATCCCTCCAATCCGGTGATTAATTCCAGGGATTACGCATGACTTAAGGTGCTCGCTCGCTTGGGACCACCTCTAAGGCCTCACGTCAAAACCAATTTAAAATACCGCAGGATCTCACTGGTGTGAAATAGAGGCCGTAACGCACCCCGAAAACCATTAACGAACGACAATGCTCGCCCTGCTTTTGAAATAGCCTACGTGTACCGAAACCTCACCAGTCGCTGACAAAAATTGTTTTGGACTCTTTGTTATGCTCGATAAGGAGGATCGGAACCAAACAACATAATATGCCGACGGCAGCCCAATCCTGCCAAACGGTTGCGCCCATCATCATGGCCGTGACGGCCGTCACGATCAGAAAATTAGTGAAAACCAAGAGCGGCGCAACAGACGATAAGGGTCTTTGATGCCTTAAATAATTAAAAATGAAGTAGGAAAGCGTTAAAAACGTCGCCGATCGAATCGCCATAAACCGCAGCTGATTACCGATTAACTCAATCTCCTCAAAGCCCCAAGGTAATGATAAGAAATAACCAAACGGCGCGATAGACGCTGACAGCACAAGCCAAAACATCAGCACAATTAAAAACCCGCGAATCAGCGTCACAGTCGCTCCCAAAGTATTTTTCTAATTTTTATTCCTCGAAGTTACCCGTTCAGCGCGCCGAATCATAGCGTTGCAACACGCAACTGAACCAAAGCAGTCCTTGGCATCAAATTTTTTAAGCGCTTTGGTTTTGAACCGATCGGATTAATCGATCAAACGCAGTTGCTAAAGACCTACTCAGCAGTCGCCGTTTGCGGCACCCAACCGCTGCACGCCGTGACTTTCTTAAGATCACACTGGTCACAAAAGCGTCGATGATTCAGTCCCGAATCGCTTTTGGGACATTGATCGGGCCGATGAAGCCGTTAGGCAAGGCGCTCACTTTTTGAGCGCATCCAAGACCAATCGTACCACGCTAGAATTTCGCCTAACCCTCTGTCCAAGTCGACACCTGTATTGGATAATAGACAGTCTAGATATCAGCACTGAGGACAGCACAATGCGCGCAACGATCATAAAACTGCACTTATTTGTAGCGGCATTTTTTGCGCCCATCTTATTAATGGTCGCAGTATCGGGCGGGCTTTATCTGATTGGCAGCAAAGGTAACACCGAGCGCATCACCCTCAAGGTGCCGGAAACGGTTGTCTTCGATGATGACGCTGTCGATCTCGAGGCCGAAGTCTCATCTCTGCTGCAGCAATTGAGCCAACCTGCTGACTTCGAATATTTGAAAACCAGCGGCAAGACGCTTATCACTCGCCCCACCTCTCGCACCGGTTTTGAGATTTCGCACACTGACAATGGGCTTTCAGTCGTCGAGGTCCGACCGGACTGGATTAAAACCATCGTTGAACTGCACAAGGGACACGGCCCAACGCTGTTCAAAACCTTTCAGAAAGTGATGGCCGTTGGGCTTTTATTCATTGTCCTGTCTGGCCTATGGTTAGGCTTAACCGCCAAGGGACTCCGCAAGAGCACCCTTTTAACCAGTGCTGCAGGCGCTGTGATCTTCTTACTCTTGGCCCTGAGTTAAAAAGCGCTTCGCGCAAACTCTACAACCATCAGAATCCAGTTCGCGACAAACATCCACCATAGCCTAAGCGAGGTGAAGGGCAGCAAGCCCATGCACTCGCACCCATTCCAAGCGAGCCAACCACACGGCGCATCCAACACGGCAGGGTCTGAGCCTATC
>JABGWC010000047.1 GCA_018645765.1 Gammaproteobacteria bacterium
ATGGATGCCCCGGGCAAACGCGAAGAACTGCATGACATGGCGCGAAGGATTGCAACGACTGGCTACGTTGTGGTCTTGCCAAATCTTTACTACCGTCGAACAAAGGCGTTTGTTTGGGACCGATCGGATGCGGCTATGAAGGCTATGTTTGAAATGACCAAGCACTTATCCCTTGAGTTAATCATGCAAGACACTGCTGCCCTTTTAGACTTTGTTGACCATTTTGACGCCGCAAACAGCGACCGAGTTGGCGCCGTAGGCTACTGCATGAGTGGACCTTTTGTGTTTAAAGCGGCTGGCTACTACCCCGAACGAATCGCCTGCGCCGCCTCAATCTACGGCGCGAACTTACTCACCAAACGAGATGACTCACCACACCTGACCGCTCAGAACATCACCGGTGAGATGTATTTCGCCTGCGCCGAGATTGATCACTTTGCACCCAAGGACACGATCGATGCACTTGAGGGGCATCTTAAAGAGAGCCACATTAACTACCGATTAGAGTGGTACCCCGGGGCCGAACATGGCTTTGCCTTTCCTGGCCGCGGTGCGATCTATCACAAACCGAGTGCAGAGCGGCATTGGGAGAGATTGCATGATTTATTTGATCGCAACTTAAAAACCGATGACTAAAGACCCCAAAGCGTAAACCGATGGGGTGCCGCCTTAATTTCAACCCAGGCTGAATCCATCGGATCGCCAAACATGTCCTGCCTTGAATAAAAGCCTCAGATCGACAACACTCGCTCAAAATGCCGCGCGCACCCGCCCCGTTTCCATACGACAAAACAGCACTTCGCAGCGCCAGACAAGGGAAGTCGAACCACCCTTGTGGATTCTGTGATATCTTGTCCCCCGGTTGAAAACCCCCAAGGCTCTTGCTGTGAATCAAAATTTTTCGAATCGCTATCTGATCCTCGTGGTCTTTATCTTCACCTTGGCTTCGACTTTCTCAATCATCGATCGACAAATTCTCAACGTCATGATTGGTCCCATTAAGCGGGACCTGGGCGGCATTTCCGACACACAAGTCTCGCTAATCATGGGATTTGCCTTTGCCCTGTTCTATACCCTTATGACCTATCCTGCAGGTCGAATCGCAGATCGCTACAACCGAATCAAGTTAATGACAGCAGGGATTGCCGGTTGGAGCTTCATGACGATGATGTGCGGCGCCGCGTCCCAATACTGGCAGCTCTTCCTTGCCCGGATGGGCGTTGGCGTGGGTGAAGCAACGCTCGGGCCGGCGGCCAACTCAGCCCTGGCCGACTATTTCCCGCCTGAGCGCCTTCCAATTGCTATTGGCATTGTGGCCTCTGCGCCGTTTATCGGCCAAGGCCTTGCCAATATCGCCGGCGGGCCTTTAATTGACTATCTTGAAAGCACACCCAATTTCGTCGTACCCGTTCTAGGAGAGATCTACTCTTGGCAGATGGTTTTAATACTGGTTGGCGCACCGGGCCTGCTCGTCGCGCTCGCCATGTGGTTTTTAATTGAGCCCGCTCGCAAAAATAAGCAGCTGGCGGATGATACCTCGGTTCCAATGAAAGACGTCTGGGCCTTTATAAAGAGCCGGAAACATTTTTTCTTTTTCGTCTTCCTTGGTTACTTATGCCTTGCAACCCAAGGCTGGTCTTTGTTCAGCTGGCTGGTGGAGTACTTTGTTAGAAACCATGAATGGAGTCGGACAGAAATTGGCTTATCCTATGGCAGCATCGCGCTGGTTGTTGGGATAACGGGCAGCGTTGCCGGCGGACTATTTGCGAGCGCCATGATTAAACGTGGCCAAGTGGATGCCACGTTACGTGTCGTGCTTTATTCGACTATCGTTCTGCTGCCTTTGGCAGCCTTTCTAACCGTGGCGCCCAACCCGTATGTCGCATTAGCCCTGCTCGTTCCCGTCACATTTTGTATGGCGATGCCGCCGGGACTGATTATTGCGACCTTGCAAACGGTATCCCCAAATGAGCTTCGCGGCCAGATGGTTGCCTTTTACCTGATCGCGGTTAACTTTTTATCATACAGCTTCGCGCCCTCATTACCCGCGATGATCAGCGACTATGTATTCGAAAGCGAGTTGGCATTGGGTCAGTCAATTTCATTACTCGCTTTGATTAACTACTCGGTTGCAATTATCTGCCTCGCCCTAAGCCTAAAATACTTCAGACAAGCTATCGAGCGAACCCAATCTTGGCGCAACTAAGCCCTGCGATAAAAAAACCGGAGAAAGCCTTATGACAACCCCCTTCCCCATCTCGCCGGAGGAACTCACAACGCACTGGTTAAGCGCCGTACTGGACTGCCAAGTCGATGCTTTCTCTGTCAAGCCGTTAGGTGAAGGGGTCGGTATATTGGGCCTCGTCACCCGCGTCACACTCCAGGGCAAGGCATGCCCCAAAACATTGATCGCAAAGTTCCAATCGCCAGTCGCCGACAATCGAGCGGTTGCCGGGCTTTATCAAATGTACGAGCGAGAGATCACCTTTTACACGGAGATTGCGCCCACCCTATCGATTCGCGCACCCAGTTGTTTTCATGCGGGCTATGACCCCGACTCACGCGCCTTCGTGCTCCTACTCGAGGATCTAGATCAATACGAGATTGGCGATCAGGTTGCGGGTTGTAGCATTGCGCAATGCGAGCAAGTGGTTAAAGCCTTAGCAAAATTTCATGCCGAGACCTTCAAGACGACAGCGTTCCCCTCGATCGAGCGACACAATAATGAAGCCCAAGTTACGGGCATGCAGGCTGGGTTTTCAGCCGGCTGGCCGGTTGTTAAAACGTTGTTTCCGGAGCTGATCTCAGAGCAGGCCGGGCGCCTCGCCCCGCGGCTCCCGGACTATTTGCCAGCGTTACTTGACGCCATTACCGCAGACCCCATTTGCATTAGTCATGGCGATATGCGGCTCGACAACATTTTTTTTGGCTCGGATCACATTGCGCTCGTTGATTTCCAAGCGGTATCAAAATCCGCGCCAGAACATGACCTTGCCTACTTTCTAACGCAAAGCCCTAGCGATGCCGTCCGTAATGCCAAAGATTGGGTCGCGCTCTATCATGCGGAACTCACCAAGTTAGGCGTTGACTATCCGCTCGAGGATTGCAGACGACGATTCACCCAATGTGCACTGTATTTCCTTTGCTATGCCGTGGTAATTTGTAGCGCCCTGGATTTGGCCAATGAACGCGGTCGGGCGCTGGGCGAAACACTATTGGGCAATTCTCTGCGTTCAATCGACGCGCTGGATGCATTTGATTTATTAACCTGAGGACCAACAGATGAAATTAGACGGAAAAGTTGCTGCTATCACGGGCGGATCAGCTGGGATCGGCCGCGCAATTGCTGAGGCTTTTCTCGCCGAAGGCGCGAAAGTTGCGATTATGGCGAGAAACTCAGCGAAAGCCGAGGCGATGCTTGCCGAACTCAACGCGGGTGATCGCTTAGTTTTCATCCAAGGCGATGCCATGGATCAGGCATCAATCGAGCATTTTGTCACGGGCACTGCCGAGCAATTTGGTCGCATCGATATCTTAGTTAACAACGCAGGGGGTGCGGGGGACTTGCAACCGGCGGCAAGCCTCAGCGATGAATCCTTTGACGAATGCATGAAATGGAATGTGTACTCCACTTTTTGGGGTACCCGCCGAGCCTTGCAACTGATGCTGCCTCAAAAATGGGGGCGCGTTATTAATATCTCGTCAATGGAAGGCAAACACGGCAAACCCGTATTGACGGCTTACAGCACTGCAAAACATGCGGTGAACGGCATGACAAAATCAATTGCTCGAGAAGTGGGCACCGAAGGCATCACCGTGAACGCCATCTGTCCTGGACTGATCATCACGGATATTGTTCGGGATAACGGCCCCAAGACCGCTGAGGCAATGGGTATGACCTTCGATGAAATGGTCACCACTTTTTCACAAGAAGCGGCGATTAAACGGCCCAACACCGTCGAAGAGGTGGCGGCGGTCGCTGTCCTACTTGCCAGCGATGTGGGCGGCGGGATCACCGGCGCGCTGCTCAGCGTCGATGGTGGCACGGCTCAGTACTAACCGATCACTCGTTTTTGAGCGCGCGTAGACCGCGTCAATCGACCGCCATGAGGGGCTTAGCTTTGATGCAGTTCCTCAGGGCCGTATTGTCACCCTCCGCGCCTCAACTGTTGTCAGTCCCCGGCCTACTGATCCAGGAAACTCTTCAGATGGTCTGAACGACTGGGGTGTCGCAATTTGCGCAGGGCCTTGGCTTCAATTTGCCGTATCCGCTCTCGGGTCACATCAAACTGCTTACCAACCTCTTCCAAAGTGTGATCGGTATTCATATCAATCCCAAACCGCATTCTAAGCACTTTTGCTTCTCTGGCTGTTAAGCCTGCCAAAATATTACGGGTGGCATCCCGCAAGCCTTCCTCTGTTGCAACGTCCAAAG